>DASTFG010000290.1:0-2480 GCA_035708785.1 Anaerolineales bacterium | reverse complement strand
GACCATATCTATGTCCGACCCACGCCGGAACCCGATTACACGCAGTTGAGTGAGGGGGAACTCAACTGGCTGCGAACCTTTTACCGGAGCCATCGGGATCACGCCTTCGGTGTCGGAAAACTGAGATCCAACCTGTGGATTCCTGAAATGCCGGGCTGAATATGCAAGACCTCATCACTCCACTCATCGATGAGATCGGTCCGGGTCACATGGGCAGCACTGCATACGATACCGCCTGGGTGGCCCGCCTGGGTGAGATCGACTGGGGATTGAGCAGCCGCGCCCTGGCATGGCTTGCGGACAAGCAGCTCTCCAACGGCGCCTGGGGAGCGCCCGCCCCGTTGTACTACCACGACCGCGTCTTATGCACCCTGGCCGCCATGATCGCTCTTTCCTATCGCGGGCGCCGGGGATATGATCGAGTCCAAATCGAGAGAGGCAGACTCGCCCTGGAGCGAATCGTCAGCGAGGCGACCCAGGGCTTGCAGTCGGATCCAAACGGGGCAACGGTCGGCTTCGAGATGATCGCGCCCACCCTGGCCGCGGAGGCCGAGAGGCTGGGCATCATCAAAAGGCAGGGAGACCGCATCCTGGGACGTCTCTCCAAACAGCGCGCCAAGAAGCTCGCCTATCTCAAGAACAATATGATCAGCAGATATGTGACCATCGCATTTTCCGCCGAGATGGCCGGGATCGATGGAAAGCATATGCTCGATATCGAGAACCTGCAGGAGCGCAACGGCTCAGTTGGCTTAAGTCCCTCCGCCACAGCCTACTTCGCGGCCTATATCAAGGAAGGGGATGAGGCCTCACTCCAATACTTGCGAAGCACGGCAAAGTTGGATGGCGGGCAGCCGAACGTTGCGCCCTTTGATGTTTTCGAGATCGCCTGGTCGCTCTGGAATCTGGGCATGATCCCGGATCTGGAAGTGACAGAAAAACTCAAACCGCACATCGATTTCCTCTCGAAGGCCTGGGAACCCCGGCGCGGCGTGAGCTTTGCCACCAACTACTCCGTAAAGGACAGCGATGACAGTGTCATCACCTACAGCACTTTGTTACGATTCGGCATCGAAAAGGATCTGGCAAGCGTGTTAGCATACGAGGAAAAGGACCATTTCCGCTGCTTCGAACTGGAGGTCAACCCCTCCATCAGCGCCAATATTCATATCCTGCACGCGCTCAGGCAGGCCGGCCTGAACCAGAAAAATTCCTCGGTGCAAAAGATCATCCACTTTCTCAGGAAGACGCAGAACGAGCGCCACTTCTGGGCGGACAAATGGCATGCCTCCACCTACTACCCCACATCGCACGCCGTGATCGCCTGTGCCGGGTTTGCCAACGATGTTGTGGCGGATGCCGTCGAGTGGCTCATCAAATCTCAAAACGCCAATGGCTCGTGGGGTACCTATATCCCGACGGCTGAAGAGACCGCCTATGCCCTGCAGGCCCTTTGGACCTGGAATGAAAAAGCTGCCCGGGTGCCGGAATCCGTCTTCCAGGATGGCGCCCGTTGGCTGCAGGAGCATATGGACCCGCCTTACCCACCACTCTGGATTGGCAAATGCCTGTATAACCCGCGCCTGGTCATCCGCTCAGCGGTCATTAGTGCATTAAGTTTAGTGAGCCACTAATTTTATGAAAACCCTCTTTGCACGTTTCATGGCGATCCCGGCGACCGACCCGGACGATGCCCGCAGAAGGAAGATCCTGAATATCCTGCTGGCGAGCGTGGGGGCGGCCTCGATCCTCGCAGTTCTCTCGGCTATCGTATTATTAAGCACATCGCAGCAGCGTTCCGACGATCTCAGCCTGATCCTATGGGGAGGCTCCATCACCATAGCCGGAATCGTGCTGATTTACGCCATCAACCATTATTGGTCAGGAAGGGTCGCGGCGTTTTTGTTCTTGACGCTGCTCAGCATCATCTTTGCATTCAGTGATACACCGGACCAAGTTGCAGGCGGTCGAACGCTATTCCTGTTCACGCTCCCGATCATTATGGCGAGCATTCTGTTATCACCAGGTGCAAGCTTTATCTTCGCTGTCTTGAGCAGCATCATGATCTCAGTGGTCGCCCTCTCCATTGGTCATATTCCAAATACACCGGCCATCTTTGGTTTTCTTCTCGTTGCGCTGGTCTCCTGGCTGTCGGCCCGCAGCCTGGAGCAGGCTCTTCAGGAGCTGCGCAATATCAACGCAAACCTGGATCGTGTCGTGGCAGACCGCACCGAGGCCCTGGCCGAATCCCTGGCGCGTGAACGCGTCGAAGCCGGGCGCATCCAGGCAATTTTGCACTCGATTGCAGATGGCGTGATCGTCTTCGACCGGAACTGGAAAGCCACACTTGCCAATCCGGCCATCCGGAGTATGCTCGAAATCCCCCTCGAGCAGGTTGTAGAACGGAACTTCCGCCAGCTCCTCGAACACCCGGGGCTTTCGCCGCGCAGCCGCGGGCTGCTCTATGCGATGATGGAGCA
>DASTFG010000289.1:0-3711 GCA_035708785.1 Anaerolineales bacterium | reverse complement strand
TGCTTTCTCCAGGAGAATGCTGCCTGCGGTTTCCATCGCAAATCCGGGTGTCTATCACGGTAATTCCCAATGAACCTAAGAATTAAGGCTTTTCACAGGGGAAATAAAAATGGCTTTCCGGGTCGTCAATAGCAAGGAAGTCCAATCACGAGGAGAACATCACATGACCGAACCCAGAGTCACCGTCTACGGCGCATACTGGTGCCCGGATTGTCGCCGCGCCAAAAAGTTCTTGGGGGAGCAGCTCGTTCCCTACCGCTGGGTGGATATCGAGCAGGACAAAGATGGCGAGATGTACGTCCTCGAGAAGAACCAGGGAAAACGCATCATCCCAACCATCGTGTTCGAAGATGATACTTTCCTCGTCGAGCCTTCCAATGCGGAGCTGGCAAGAAAACTGGGTCTGGTCACCGAAGCCAAGAAGACGTATTATGACCTGATCATTATCGGAGGCGGCCCTGCCGGTCTGACTACCGCCATCTATGCTGCCCGCGAAGGGGCAGATGTGCTGGTGATCGAACGCTCCGGTCTGGGCGGGCAGGCCGGCGTGACTGTCGGGCTCGATAATTTCCCCGGCTTCCCGGAGGGCATCAGCGGGCAGGAATTCTCCGAGCGTGTGACACAACAGGCGCGCCGCTTCGGTGTGGAGATCCTGCAGGCTGTGGATGTGGAGCGACTTGAGATGGAAGAGGGCTATCATGAAGCCTACACCTCGGACGGCAGGCATTATCACTCGCGGGCCGCTCTGATCGCGACCGGCGCATCCTATCGCAGGCTGGAAGTGCCCGGAGAAGATGATTACATCGGGGCTGGGGTCCATTTCTGCGCGACCTGCGATGGACCCTTTTACAAGGGTGCAAAAGAGATCGTGGTGGTGGGCGGCGGCAACTCCGCCGTGGAAGAGGGTTTGCACCTCACCAACTTTGCCGAAAAAGTGATTATGCTGGTGCGCGGCGACCGCCTCACGGCCAGCCAGATCGCGATCGATAAGGTCAATGAACCGGTATCGCGCATCGAGGTGAAGTACAACACCTTGGTGGAGGCGTTCGAGGGCCAGGACTCAAAGTTGAAAACCATTAAATATCGCGCAAAGGATGATGGCGGCGTGCAGGAATTGCATCCCGCGGCTGCCTTCATTTTCATTGGCCAGCTGCCCAACACATCTTTCCTGGAGGGCCGAGCCGCGCTCGACCAATACGGTTTTATTTTGACAGGCCATGATATGGCGCACGGCAAAGAGATCATGGGCATGGAGCCGCTTGCATTCGAAACCAGCATCCCGGGCATCTTCGCCGCCGGGGACGTGAGGCATGGAAGCACTAAGCAGGTTGCCTCGGCGGTGGGCGAGGGCGCCGCAGCCTCCATCTCGATCAGAGAATTCTTACGAAGGAGTCAATAGAATGCTTGGGCCGCGGTCCACTAACACGTGTTACTAAGTCGATTAACCATTCGCATACGCTGAGGTTGGGTTCATCGCTTTCATTTTGTGTGAAAGGTAGCTGATGGCCTTTTTGTGGTCCCAATTTCTCCCATGCCTGGGATTGATCCCGCTGCTCGTTGCGATCTACATCTGGATGCGGAAGCGGCGGCCGCGCTTCGCGGTTCGCTATTCCAGCTTATCGCTGGTGCAAGCGGCCAGCCCCGAGCGCTCCTGGCTGCGGAGATATCTCCCGTTGATTCTATTCACGGTCGCACTTACCAGCCTTTTGATTGCATTAAGTCGCCCAACGGCTCCTCAAGCGGTGCTCTCCGGTCGGACAACCATCATCCTCACGCTAGATGTCTCCGGGAGCATGTGCTCGACAGACATTCTGCCGAACCGGCTGGCAGCAGTCAAAGCGACCGCGCTTTCGTTTGTGCAGCAGCCGGTGATCGGAACCCAGGTCGGCGTGGTCGCCTTCGCGGATTTTGCGGAGCTGGCCCAGAGGCCGACAATCAACGCGCGTCTGCTGGAGGGTGCGATCGAGAACCTGACGACGGCAAGTTCGACCGCGATCGGGAGCGCGATTCTTACCTCCCTGGATGCCATCTCCGAAGTGGATGAGCGCGTCGCGCCAACCGAGGACGATGTTCCGCCCCCCTCCTCGACCGAGACCTCTCGCCGGCCGCAGGCCCATGGAGGGGAGGACATCCCGCACATCATCGTCCTGCTTACGGATGGCTCGAGCAACGCCGGCCCCTCTCCGCTCGAGGCCGCCGAGCAGGCAGCCGCGCGGGGTGTGCGGATCTATCCGATCGGGTTTGGCAGCTCGACCGAGTCGGCTGTAGATTGCCGAAATCCTCTTCACAGTGACCCGTCCGATTTTTGGCGAAGGGGAGGCGGCGGTCGAGGCGCCAACACGGACATCGATTTCGAGACACTGCGGAAGATCGCTGAAATGACCGGCGGCCAGTACTATGCTGCCGAAAGTGCGGCGGAGCTGCAGACGGTCTTCCAGGATTTACACCGTATGATCGCGAGATCCATGGAGACGGCCGAGATCAGTGTCTTCTTTGCGGCGCTGGGTGGACTACTGGCGATCGCTGCCTGGGGCCTGGCGCTCCTCTGGAACCCCTTACCTTAAGATCTCGATCATCCATTGGATCTCGATCCGCGTCGTTTCCAACGCCTGAGCAGGTCGAAGCACAGAATGGAAAACCATTCTATTCTCGCGATTCCAATTGGATATAATCGTAGAAGAAGGAGAATCCCTTATGGGCATGGAATCGAAGTTCATCTGGATGGACGGCAGCCTTGTCGAATACGAGAAGGCGACGGTCCATTTCCTGACCGGCGCCCTGCACTATGGCGCGGCGGTCTTCGAGGGGATCCGTGCCTACCGGACGGAGAAGGGCCCAGCGATTTTCCGTTTGCTCGAACATGCAGACCGCCTGATCGAGTCGGCGGAGGTGTTTGGGTTTCGAAATCTGTCGTTTACCCCCGAGAGCATCGGGGAAGCAATTAAAGAGACGGTCAGGGCTAATGGCTTTGCAGAGTGCTATATCCGCCCGTTGATCTACGTGACGGCAGGCGCGTGGACCCTGAACGTGGATGCCGGGGACGCCAGCCTGGCCATTGCCGTCTGGGAATGGAAGAATTACCTTGGGGAAGAGGCCCTGCTCAGAGGGATCCGCGCCAACATCTCCTCCTTCACGCGCCACCATCCCAACGTCATGATGACCAAAGCTAAAATCGCGGGGAATTATGTCAACAGCATCCTGGCCAAGACGGAGTCGGTCCGCCTGGGATTCGAGGAGGCGATCATGCTCGACCCGCAGGGATACGTAGCCGAGTGCACGGGCGAAAATCTCTTCATCGTCCGACGCGGCAAGATCATCACCCCTTCCACCGCGCCGCTGCTGGAGGGCATCACCCGCCATACGCTCTTTGTCATCGCCACAGACCTCGGGTATGAGGTGATCGAGCAGCCGGTCTCGCGGGACCAGCTCTATACCGCCGACGAAGTGTTCGTCTGCGGCACGGCGGCGGAAGTGATCGGCCTGAGCGAGATCGATTATCGCAGGATCGGGAACGGGGAAACAGGACCGGTCACGCGTGCCCTGCAAAACACATACCACGATGCCATCCGCGGGAAGATCGAAAAGTACGAGGGCTGGCTGACGTATATACTGTAGGGCGGGTTTGTAACCCGCTGACGTCTAAAGTGTCCGTAGCTGTCAGATAACCCTATTGAGATCAATCATGACTTCAACGAAACGCAAAACAGTAAC
>DASTFG010000288.1:0-7554 GCA_035708785.1 Anaerolineales bacterium | reverse complement strand
CTACGCCTTGACGTTGACTCTGCCGAGCCCTACGCCGTTCCTGCGGACAATCCGTTCGGCAACGAGGTCTGGCATTACGGATTGCGAAATCCCTGGCGCTTATCCTTCGATCGTGCCACGAGCGATCTATATATTGGTGATGTGGGTGGCAGTGCATGGGAGGAAATCGACTTCCTCGAAGCAGGTTCTCCCGGCGGTGTCAACTTTGGCTGGGATCATCGTGAGGGCGCACATGATTATGAGGGCGGCGGCCCGGAGGGAATGGTCGATCCTGTTGCTGAATACAGCCACGCAGAAGGCGGCTGTTCGGTGACGGGTGGCTATGTCTATCGCGGTGCAATGCCGGAATGGAACGGCATCTATCTCTATGCAGACTATTGCTCGGGATTCATCTGGGGTCTGATCCGCTCCGAGAACGGCTGGCAATCTCAAATGCTGTTCGATACGGATGTCAACATCACCTCGTTCGGTCAGGACGAGGCCGGGGAGGTCTACCTCGTGGGCGACCGCGGCGAGATCCTCCGCCTAGTTCGCCGCTCGCCCTGACCGGCCTCACGAGGGATTAGTTGGCTTAAGAGATAATTCAGGCAAGTCTTATCCACAATAGGCAGATTGTCATCTAAATTTATGACGCCTGTCACTGTCAGGCGTCTTTGATTTGTCATACAATGAAAGTGTAGAACGGAGGTGTCGCATGGCTCAAAAGAAGTGGTATGTAAGCAAGATCCTCTACTGCGAGCACGTGGGACACGAGGTGGCACTGGAAACGCAAGTTGTGCTTCCTTCCGAGCACCTGCCTGAGCAGCCCCCGCGAATCATTGCCCGTCGCTGCTCGAATGCGCTTGTCTGCAACGGGGTCAACAAGCCGACATGCGCCTGGTGCGGCACCAATCCGGATTACCGTCCGGTGTAAACTAAGTGGGCACTTCAAGTACCCATTTGGAAAAAACTCTCTCCTCCCTCTGAGTTGGTCTTTGGCTGCCCCGCGAGCGATCGCGGGGTATGCCGTTAATGGTATAACGGGGAAATATTATTTGTGAAATTGAACCGCTTTGTCTTAACGAGCTTCTTTGTATTTATGATTACGGCTTGCCAGGCTCAGGCAACCCAAATTCCAGCGCAATCTTCCCCGCTGCCGACAGACACAAGCCTGCCTCCACGAATTCCAAAGAATACAGAAGTTCCCTTCACACCGACCCCAATCTCTTGTGAGTATTGGCAGTCGCTGCCTGTCATTCCGGAGGTCAGCGAAACGGCGCGCGTGCTATACGAACGCGGCCAGGCAAACGGAAATAACGCCCGCGCGTTTTCAAAGGTTGGCGATGGAGAGATATCGGCAGCATGGTTTTTCACAGCCTTCGACCTGGGTGAAGATTATTACGATCTTGGCCCTTATCGGAACCTCGTCCCGGTCATCGAACATTTTCATGGCTCGTTCGGGCGAATTGGCATGGCCGCCCGGCGTGGTTTCAATGCCAATCTCATCCTGGATCCCTCGGCTCGCGATTCGGCTTTATGCGAATCGGATGAGTCGCCCCTTAGCTGTGAACTGCGGTTACATCGGCCGGCGTTTGCCATCCTGTCGCTCGGGACGAATCAGGTCTGGCGGCGCGAGGAGTTTGAGGCAGGGATGAGGCAAATCCTGGATATTCTTGTATCGAAAAACATCGTACCGATCCTCTCTACGAAAGGAGACAATCTGGAGGGTGATCACAGCATCAACCGGACCGTGGCATGCCTGGCTCAGGAGTTTGATGTCCCGCTCTGGAACTTTTGGTCTGCCATCCAGCCGCTTCCCAACCACGGGCTGCAGCCTGACCTGGAGCACCTCACCTACGGGATTAATGATTTTGATGACAAGGCGGCGCTGCAGACTGCGTGGACAATTCGGAACCTGACCGCGCTCCAGGCGCTGGATGCTGTCTGGAGAGGAGTCACGGCGCAACCATGATCCGTGGCGTGAGTGCATTGAGTCTTGACAGGGGAACCATTTCAGGGATAATTACGGCAATCGAATCAAAGGCTGTGACGGAGGAAAGTAGGCCGGCGGAAGCCGCCAGAGATGTGCAAGGTGAGTGTTGAGAGTTGCACTCGTCCGAACCCGGTTGAAGTTCCCTCCTGTGCCGTTCGTGTGAACCGGTGAGACGGGATGGCATCCCGCCCTACATAGTAGTGCGAACCGTTGTCTCTACGTTATCAGAGAGGCCGATGTTGGTCGGCACAAAGTGGATCGTTCAGAATCGGGGAACGGTCAATTTGGGTGGTACCGCGGGAAGCCTATAGCGCCTTCCGTCCCATTTGGGACGGGAGTTTTTTGTTAATAATGTAATGCGACCTTTATGTCGCTTACTCACACTGAGCGAGATTAATCTCGCGTGACAGCAGTACGGAGGTGCATATGTTAGACAAACTGAACCAGATTGAAGAGGACGCCCTGCAGAGACTGAATGCGATCCGCGATCGAGCCGCGCTGGAGGCCTGGCGCGTCGCACAGCTTGGACGCAGCTCACCGCTGATGATGGTCTTCTCGGAGCTGGGTCAACTCTCCAAGGAGGAGAGGCCGGTTGTCGGGCAGGCCGCCAACCGCGTCAGGACCGCGCTGGAAGCCGCCCTTACCGAACGCGCCGGGGCGGTCAGGGCCGCCGAGCTGGCAAAATCCCTCGAGGAAGAGCAGCTCGACGTGACGCTGCCCGGTCGTGGCGTGCACGTTGGGCGCCTGCACCCATCTACGCAGCAGCTGCGCCGCGTGCTGGACATCCTGGCCGAAATGGGCTTTCAGGTGTATACCTCGCGCGATGTGGAAACCGATGAGTACAATTTCCAACTGTTGAACTTTCCACCACATCATCCAGCGCGTGATATGCAGGATACATTCTTTGTCGAAGCGGATGGAAGGGGCGAAAATCCAATTGTTCTACGAACGCAGACTTCCCCCGGCCAGATTCGTGCCATGCGGGAATATGCTGCGATGAGCCCTGATAACCCGCCGCCGATCCGGATCGCGCTCCCCGGTATGTGCTTCCGTTATGAGCAGATCACGGCACGCTCCGAGATCCAGTTCAACCAGGTGGAGGGGCTGGTGGTTGGTGAAAACATCACGTTCGCCGACTTAAAGGGAACCCTGAGCGATTTTGCCCGCCGTATGTTCGGGCAAGATGTCCGGACGCGCTTCCGGGCCTCGTACTTCCCATTCACTGAACCATCCGCCGAGATGGACGCGGAGTGTTTCGTCTGTGGAGGCAAAGGCTGCCCGGTCTGCAAAAAATCAGGCTGGCTGGAGATCCTCGGCTGCGGCATGGTACATCCAATCGTGTTGCAGAACGGCGGCTATGATCCCGCGCGCTACTCCGGCTTTGCCTGGGGTATGGGACCGGAACGCCAGTTGATGCTGCGCTACAAGATCGACGATATCCGATATTTCTGGGGCAATGACCTCAGATTCCTGGAGCAGTTCTAACAGGCTCACCACAAAGGTCGCGAAGGAACACCAAGGGTTTCCGCTTTTTGGGATACATCATTTCCTTCGTGGTGAAAGGAAACGACTATGAAAATACCTATTTCCTGGCTAAAAGATTACATCGACCTAGATGGCCTGTCCATCGAGGAGATCGCCCGTAAGCTGACGCTTGCTGGCCTCGAAGTGGACGAGATCAAATACGTCGGCCTGCCAGTGCCTGATGGGAGCGAGCGGCATGAATTCAAGACCAGCGGCCTTGCATGGGACAAGGATAAGATCGTCGTGGCCGAAATCCGTGAGGTGATGTCCCACCCGAATGCCGACCGGCTGACGCTGCTCGACCTGTACGATGGTCAGCAAAAGCAAACTGTTCTGACCGGGGCCCCGAACATCTTTCACCTCAAGGGCACAGGCAAGTTGCCCAAGCCGCTTAAAGTAGCCTACGCCAAAGAAGGTTCTACGATTTACGACGGTCATGCCAGTGGGCTTGTGCTGACGACGCTGAAACGCGCAAAGATTCGCGGGGTCGAGTCGTACTCCATGGTTGCCTCTGAAAAAGAGCTCGGCATTTCTGAAGAGCACGAGGGAATTATCATCCTCGATGACGATGCACCTGTTGGGGTGCCGCTCGCGGACTACATGGGCGATGCGGTCCTGGATATCAGCATCCTGCCCAATATGGGCCGCAACGCCAATGTCCTCGGGGTTGCCCGGGAACTGGCCGCGCTGACGGGCCGCGGACTGAAGAAGCCAGAGCTCGGATACGAGACGGAGGGTCAACCGGTCGGAGAGCTGGTTTCGATCGAGATCACCGATCCGGAGCTTAATCCGCGCTTTGTGCTGGGGTTGATCCGCGAAGTGGAAATCATGCCCAGTCCCTACGAGATCCAGCGTCGTCTGCGGTTGGCGGGCATCCGTCCGATCAACAACATCGTAGACGCTACAAACTATGCCATGCTCGATCTCGGCGAGCCATTGCACGCATTCGACTATGATGTGCTCAAAGCACGCGCGGGGAACAAGGATATCAAGATCACCACACGCGCCGCCAAAGACGGAGAGCGGCTCACTACGCTTGACGGCGTCGAGCGAAAGCTCACCTCGACGAACGTACTTGTTTGCGACGAGAAAGGCCCCCTGTCCATTGCCGGTGTGATGGGTGGTGCGGAGAGCGAAGTGTATGATGCCTCCAAAGAGGTTCTGGATGTTCAAGGACCCGAGAGGGAACCCGGTGAGATGCCGCGCGGAAAAGCCGGTACACGCGGCAAAAGTACCACGAATATATTGCTCGAGGGTGCGGCATGGAACTTCATCAACATTCGCCTTACAGCCAAACAGCACAACCTGCCCTCTGAAGCCTCCTTCCGATTTTCGCGCGGCGTGCATCCGGCGCTCGCAGAACAGGGCGTCAGACGCGGCCTGCAGCTCATGGCGGCGTGGTCCGGCGGGAAGATCGCCCCCGGGCTCGTGGATGCTTACCCGCTGCCGCCCAAAGACCCTGTGGTCACCGTCACGCCGCAGGAAGTCAAGCGTTTGCTTGGTATCGATCTCACCGCGGGACAAATCGCAGAACTGCTCAGCCGGCTTGAATTCGAATGCACCGTTGAGAATGAAACGGTCGAGGTAAAAACACCGCCACATCGCCTCGATATTGGTGAGGGCATTGTCGGGCTTGCGGATGTGCTCGAGGAGGTCGCGCGCAGCTATGGGTACGACAATATCCCCGAAACGCGCATGGCGGATGAGCTGCCCCCACAGATCGGGAATCCCGTTTTCGAGTGGGAAGAGCGCCTGCGTGATGTTCTGGTGAACCTCGGCCTGCAGGAAATTGTGAGCTATCGCCTGACATCGCCTGAACGGGAAGGCCGCCTGATCGCGTATAACGAACATGTTGTCATTGCAAACCCGATCACGCCTGAGCGCCGCGTCATGCGCCGCAGCCTGCTGGCATCTCTGCTCGAGGCGGTCGAGGTCAACGCGCGGGCCGAATCGGCTGCGATGTTCGAGCTCGGTCCTGTCTTCGAACCGAACAAAAATGATCTACCAAACGAGGTGAGCAGACTTGCTCTGGCGATGACCGGTTCGCGGATACCGGAGGCATGGGATGTAAAGGACTCCCCGCTCCTTGATTTCTATGATATGAAGGGACGCCTCGAGCTCCTTTTGAGCAGCCTCCACTATACGGATGTTTCCTATGCTCCGATTGATTCCGTCAGTTACCTGCATCCGGGCAAAGCAGCCGAAGTGAAAGCGGGCGGGCGGACCGTTGGCATATTTGGAGAACTGCATCCACTTGTCAGGGAGAGGTATGAGCTCGGGGATTCTCCCGTGATTGTTGCAGAGTTTGATCTTGAAAAACTGCGGACGCTGCAGCCCACCTACGGCATCGTACCCGTCCCTGAGTATCCGCCCGTGTACGAGGATATCGCCGTAATCGTTGACGAGTCGGTGGCCGCGGCGCGCGTCGAAGCGCTGATCCGGCAGACGGGAGGCAAGACCGTCACAAACGTCCGCTTGTTCGACGTCTATCGCGGAGAGCAAATCGGGACGGGAAAAAAGTCGCTCGCCTACAGCCTTACTTACCAGTCGGAGAAAACGATGACCGACGCCGAAGCTGCCGCGATCCGTACCAAGATCGTGAAAAGGTTAGAGCATGAGCTGGGCGCGAAGCTGCGCAGCTAGTAGCCATTGGATCCAGAGCTGTTCCTGTTTTTGGCTGTATACTGGGACAAATCCATTTAGAGGAGATGAAAGTATGAATAACAGGAATGCCAATGTGATTGCCACGGCTGTTGCCGCGGTACTGTGTGGTTGCCCCGGTCTCTTTGGCCTGTGCTTCGGCGCAACAACATTGCTGGCAGGTTTCGCCCCCGGTGCACAGATCGACATCTTCGGCAGCACGGATCAGGCATCCGCAACGACCATGGGATTGTTGACTCTGTGCTTGAGCGTCATCGCAATCGCGATGCCGGTGATTGTCTGGTTCGTTACACGCCGAAGAGGGACGAGTACGCCAGCCGATAACGAACCACTGCCCCCGGCGGCGTAGTTCATTGACGTGGGCTTTTTCTGTCCTCCTCATAGAAGCGCAGCGGCGGCCAAACGGCCGCCGCTTTTTACTATTTATAACGATTTGATTCCTTACCGCACAGCGATAGTCAGTTCCAGCCTGCAGAAGTTCTCAGAGCCAACACGCAGCGTCCAGCGGGTGGTATACGTGCCCGGGTTTCTGGGCGCCCGCATATCTACGATTAGATCGATCGTTTGTCCGGATGCCACGTTTGACCGGAAGTCATAGCCGGACACTTCGTGGAATTGATCGCCGCTCAGATAAATATAGTCCACGCTGTTGCGCTCCCAGGTCCTGCGGCCGATGTTCCTCACGCGCCACACAGCATCGAAATCGGCCCGAGGATCGAAGACGGCGCCGTTCGGAGGATTCTGGCTCTCGATGCGACAGGCAAAATCGTCGGAGCTGCTTCCACCTCCTCCGCCGCCACCTCCGCCCCCTCCACCCGGAATCGTGACCCTGGTGAACGTGGGAATCGGGGTGAAGGTAGGCAGCAAAAAAATCACCGTCGCGGTTGCGGTGGGAGATGGCGTATCGGTATTGCGCGGAGTCGGGGTCATCGTTTCAGTTGGCGTGGATGTGGGCAGGGCCGCGGCCGTACTCGACGAGGCTGCATTTGACGTCTGCGCGATAAATGTGTTGACCGCCCCGGGGACCTGTGTGGGGACGGAAGGCGCAGGAAGTGTTGGAACACATGCCAGCACCAAACTTAAGGCAATCAGCCAGGAAAGGATTTTTGTTTTACGTGTTGACATTTTTCCTCCATTCCTTCGCAGAGAAATCCAAATGAAAACAGGGCGCTATCTCTCTACTACGATAGCCACATAGGGAAAGCAGAGCTGGCCATCTACTGTGTAGGTCATGACGTGGAAGCCCTGCTGGGCCGGAGCCACGGCATCGAAGTCGACGTAAAACTGTTCTCCCGGCTTCAGTTCGGGAAGTTCCACGCGAGCAAGAGTCGTCATTTGAGGTCCGCTAAAGTACTTGAGGTCGAGTCCCGCAGCCATTGTCTTGGTGCCGGTGTTGA
>DASTFG010000287.1:0-14872 GCA_035708785.1 Anaerolineales bacterium | reverse complement strand
TGATCCATATCGAATCCGATTTCCCCGTATCTGAAAGCCTGATCGAACGCGCCGCGAGCACGGCGCTCGCCCACTCCGCTCCGGAGGAAGCCCCTGAGGCCGGGCTATCCGTTGTACTGGCGGATGATGCGCGTCTGCAGGCGTTGAACCGGGAGTATCTGGGGATCGACGCGCCGACAGACGTGCTCTCCTTCCCCGCCTCAGAAACGGACCCGGAAACGGGCGGGCGTTATCTTGGCGATATCCTGATCTCGGTTCCGCGTGCCCGGGCCCAGGCGGAGGCAGCCGGCCATCCGCTTGAATCGGAGCTGCAGTTACTCGTTGTGCATGGCCTGCTGCACCTGCTCGGACACGACCACGCGCAGGCGGAAGACAAGGCCCGCATGTGGAAAGCGCAGGCCGAGGTCCTGGAAAGGCTCGGTCTGGGGCAGATCCAGATTCGAGAAGAATGATGTCCATCCAAAAATTCATCCGCTCACGCATCGCCGCCTTCGGACACGCCTTTGGCGGCTGGTGGCATGTACTTCAGACGCAGCAGAACGCCTGGATCCACTCGGTCGTTGCCAGCCTGATCATCGTCATGGGGCTTTGGCTGGGATTGCCGCCGCGCGATTGGGCGGTGATTGTACTGACCATCGCGATGGTATTCACCGCTGAATTCATCAACACGGCCATCGAGGCCGTCGTGGATCTGGCAAGCCCGGTGCATCATCCGCTGGCCAAGATCGGCAAGGATATCGGTGCGGGAGCGGTGCTCGTCGCTGCCCTGGCCGCGGCCCTGGTTGGATTTCTGATCCTCGGCCCGCCGCTCTGGACGAGGTTCGTTTCTTTATTGACCGGCGATTGAATATCTCTTGATAGTTATGAATCACTGAACAACGGAGAATTACATGGCATTGTCTTTTCAGTTCGGCACCGTTGGCTCGCCGCTCGCCACCCCGAAGAAGCCGGGCGGTTCGGTCGGGGCGATCGAGTTCAGCAAATCCCTTGGGTTGGACACGCTTGAGCTCGGCTGGGTGCAGTCGGTGCGCGTGACCGAGGCCACCTGCGCGGCGATCCGGCAAAAGGCGGAAGAGCAGGACGTTTCCCTGAGCGTCCACGCGCCCTATTTCATCAATTTGAATGCGACAGATGAGGAGTGGCCCAAATCCCGGAAACGCTTGATGGACGCGGCGGTCTGCGGCAACCTGGCGGGCGCGACCGATATCATCTTCCACCCCGGTTCGTATTTTGGCAGGGATCCCGCTGAAGTCTTGGAAGTCGCCATCCCGCGACTGCAGGGCTGTGTGGACGAGCTTCGCCAGGCGGGCAACCCTGTTACGCTCCGCCCGGAAACGATGGGCAAATCTGCCATGCTCGGCTCGCTGGAAGATACGCTGGAGATGGGCAAAGCCATCGAAGGTGTGCAGCCGTGCATCGACTTTGCCCATCTGCACGCCCGCGTCGGCGATGGGACGGTCAATACCTATGAGGAATGGGTTGCAGTCTTGAAATTGTATCAAAAAGCGCTGGGGAAGAAAGCCTTGAAGCGCTTGCACATTCACCTTTCGGGAATCGAGTATGGGCCGAAAGGCGAGAAGAATCACCTGGCTGTTGCAGATTCAGACTTCAAGGTCGAGGATCTCTTCCGCGCCCTGAAGGAATTCAAGTGCGCGGGACGCATTCTGTGCGAAAGCCCCATCATGGAAGAGGATGCGCTGAATCTGAAAAAGGCATGGTTGAAGGTCAGCGGGGAAAAGGAATCCAAAGGCTCCTGACTTTGGAATTTCAAGATGGGAGTCGTTGGGATTCGCTTTTCAAATCAATCTACAAATCATCCACCGGCGTTCTTCTATCCATCCAATTCAACTCGCTATCCAGCATGAACCGGGCAGGCCAGCGCAGCGAGTCTTCGCTCCACGGCTGGAAGGTCTTGATCCTCTCGTAAAAGGCTTCGATGTTTTGTGCCGTCGGCGATTCATGCAGTGCGTGGACGCAGGCCATCAGATCGTCCGGCTTGTCTTTTGCTCCTTCCAGGACTTTGAGGAACCATTTGTGGTAGGGGTAGAGGATCTCGTTGTGAGCCAGGATCAGGCGTCCGCCAAATAAAGTCATTTTGCTGACGGCGGTTCCAAGCAGGTACCGGTTTCCCTTTGCCAGCGCCTCGCCACAGTACCAGTGCCACGCTTCGAACTGCGCGTAAAAGCGCTGGATCCGTTCTGCCTTCTCCGAGACAGGGTATTCTGCAATCCTGCAAATGAGCTCTGCCAGCGTTTCCACTCTGCTGAGCAGGACCCGGCTCCCCGCAAATGCAAAGCGGGCCGGCTCACTCCCCTTGGCCGCTACCTGTTCTAAAAAACCAAGGCTTAGATACTTACCGTCCACATACCCGCCTTCATAGGTACAAAGCTCTTTATTATAAAAATGGATATCGCCAGTCCGGGAGCGCCTTTGGTGATCCTCCTCCGAGAGGAAGATCATGATATCGATATCGGATGTCCGGCTTTCGAAGCCGTGCGCGATCGAGCCGCCCAGGAGCAGAGCCAGCACTTGCGGGTCGCGCCCAAAGTACTCTGTGACGTTCTGGATGGATTGGCGATGATGTGGGTACATACGATATTCCTCAGTCAGGGTGTATTCGCTCGTAGAGATGTCCTTGCTCACCGGATCTCGTAACTCTCTTTGTGGCCTGCATGCCAAGCTTTGCCATCACCCTTATGCTGCTGGCATTTCCATCTGCGATGAAGATTTCGTAATCCCTGATCTTAAGATTGATCTCCAGGTAATTGAGGAGCGCCGCGCAGGCCTCCCGGGCATATCCCTGTCCCCAATAGGATCGCCTGAAATAATAGCCGAAATCCTTTATTCCTGCCTCGACCTGCACGCCTGCAACGCCGATCAATTCGTCTGTCGTTTTCAACGCGACAGCATATCTGGTAAGCTCATGCGCCTGTCTATGGAGTTTGTCCGACAGCCACGCCTGGATCTCACTCTGGGTCATGGCTCTGCGCGGACCAATATATTTCATCACCTGCGAGTCGGCGAACATATCGATCAGGCCGGTCAGGTCAGCCGGCTTGAACCTTCTGAGGATAAGCCTTTCTGTTTGCAGGATCACGATTTCATTGTATCCCTCTGGCGCGACCATGATGTCATCAAAAGCGCAGATGAAAGTCAATGAAAAGCATCGGTGAGAGGTGAACTTACGGGCGCGGAGCCGGCTGTAAGTCCCCGGTGAAAGGGTTCAAGTACCAGTAGCTCTTCGAGAGAGTAGTCCAGTCTTTCATCTCAAGGTAGACTAAATTATTCTCATCCCACTCTGACAGGTGCAGATCGCTCTTCTCCTCCCTGAGAACGTACTTGAGTGTGCCGGTATCCAGATCGAAGTAAACCACCGAAGAACCCTTATCAGGATCCTGGATCTGGAAGACGATCCGGGGCCGGTACGGAGACCAGACGATATTCCCTGCAAAAACGCCGTCCAGATTGTGCTGCGGGCCCTTTTTGTTTTTGAGCCTGAGGATCCCTACCGTTACGTATGGATCGCTGGCCGCACTGCCGCTGGACTGGGTGTATGCCAGGTAGTCCTCATCCGGAGAGAACGTGAAGTTATAGTAGCGATCGGAGTCGGGAAGCAGCATCTCCCATCGTCCGGTGCGGGCTTCGATCATCGCCAGGGCCGAGAAAAGATGCATGCCCGGCGGCGCGCCGCTCGCCGCAGGCACGGGCGCAAAGTACAGGATCCGGCCGTTGCGTGACCATCTGACCGGGTAGAGAACGCGGCACTCGTCGAACAGCTCGCAGGGTAATGTCCAGACCTGGTTTGTCTGCGCATTGACGACTTTCAGCCCATTTCCGTCACGATAGGCGGCCCACTGTCCCCGCGGCGGGAATAGAGAATCCTGCAAGTTTTCCAGCACTTCCCCGAGCGCATCATGGGTGGGAGAGGCAAGCGGGGTGAAGGCAGGCACCGGGGTAAAAGTGGGAATGGGCGTGAACGTGGGAATGCTAGTCGCCTCGGGGACCGGCGTCCAGGTAGGGGGCAGGGTCAGCGGAACGGAGGTTTGTGGAGGCTGCGCATTCACCCCCGGGCTGCCACAAGCAGAGAGGAAAAGCATCCACAGGAACAGGGCTAAGGAGCTTTTTTTCTGCAAGAGCTCACATCCTTAAATTACGATCCGTGTTCGATGGCAAGTCTGTACGCACAAAACGCCAGGATGATCGTGATCGGCGCAAACACCAGGTTTTCAAATGAAACCCCGGAGGCCAGGTTGCCCAGCGTATTCACTACCAGATATGCGAAAAAAATCCACATGCCCACCATCACCAGACCTGCAAATCTGCCTGACCGGATGTAACCAGTTTTGGCAGCGATAATGAGCATAAATAACAGAGTAACGGCCAGGGCTATGATTTCGAGAGCGATCAGATTGGACGATTCGCTATCGATCATCCCACCCCAGACGATATCCGCCGGGATGACTCCGAATAATACGAGAAGATGAAAGAGCAGCAGCAGCCCCATTGCAGCCAAGAGGATATTGCCGGCAAGTCTTGTGGAGATGAGTTTTCTCATGGGAGTCAGTAGATTTTCTGATCTGTATCAAGTATAGCATCTTAGAAGCCTAAACAAGCAAAATCCGATCGGTAAGGGACCGATAGCGTACCGATAAGGCACCGGTAAGACCATCCTGCATTGATCCTGCATTCATTCTGCATTGCCGGTCTAGGT
This sequence comes from Anaerolineales bacterium, assembly GCA_035708785.1. Lineage (GTDB taxonomy): Bacteria > Chloroflexota > Anaerolineae > Anaerolineales > Villigracilaceae > Defluviilinea. The sequence goes on along the minus strand of DASTFG010000287.1, from coordinate 10,161 downwards.
CTGGCACTCATGTTCTGGTTGTGCGGATTGTAAACGAAGCTCTCCCCATGTTCTCTCAAAATTTGCAGCCCGCCCTGCGGGAAAGCCGCTCAATGGAGTGATGGAGTGGCTGCGGCCCGGACGAAGCTCCCCCAAATCTGCTATGAGACACACTGGATAATTAACCGAGCGTATTATTGCATATTTGGGGGAGGTGCCGTAAGGCGGAGGGATAAGCCCGAGCCGCACCACATGTCCAAAAAACGTTTCCCATCGATAGCGTACCCCAATCTCTAAAAGGAGACTTTACGATTTATTTAGGTCTGGCCGACGATGGAGCCGGGAAAAGAACCGCCGGTACACAGCGTACCGGATGTTCTTAAGCCATCTGAAAACTTCTTGCGTTGCCCGCGTACTACCGCTCGTCTGATAAATAATTAAACTTTGCAATGCAGTTCGTATGCCAAATTCCTAAGTTCAGGTTTAAATCTTTATGCGGCACTCTGTAATAATTCACGATTCAGGTCTGTTGACATCGATGGGTTGGCTGTTGAAAAGATGACTGGTCGTGACCTCGACCTTGTCAGACAGCGTATGTTCAGTAAAGCACATCCGGTGGGCCATGCGGATCAGCTGGATGATATCTTCCACGCTTTCCTCGCCGTCGATCGACAGCTCAATGGAGAATCCCTTGCATGTTCCCTCTTGCGTGCCCGCCAGGACCGAGCCCTCTTCCTCGAAATGCGCCACTACGCTTACTTTCTCATTCCGCAACCTGAGCCTTCGCTTTGCCGCAACCTGCGACACCTGGGAAAGCAGTCAGAGGGCCACACCGGCAACGAAATAGGTCAGGGGCGTCGGGGCGGTTCCTTCCCCGCCCGGCATATAGGAGCCCTCATCGCTGAAAAAGGTAAACCGTTTTTCTCCGCGCTGGCCTGCGATAACCTGCTTGCGCCACCCACTGACCGTTGTGGCTTCAGCAAGCACTTCGATCTTGCGGAGGTGTTTTCTCTTATCAGAAGTACCGGCCATGGTCGCTCGAGCCTCGCTCAGCCCTGCTGCTCAAAACCTGATACATCGATCAGCGTAGAGCGTGATACCTGTCCTGCCTGTTTGATCACGCTGAAACTGCCATCCGTCTCCAACACGACAGCCTCCACTTGCGCGACATCTGCAATGCCCTTCTCCCGGAGTGCAGCGCGGATCTCGGACTCGGTCACTCGCTCTCTCTGCATGATCTCCGGCAGGAACTGACCTTTGTGGAGCAGGAGGGCCGGCTCGGCCTTGATCAGGCGATGGATGCCTTTGGAACGTACAGAAAGCCAGGTCACAAGGAATTGCAGGAGGATCAGCAGGGCGAAACCCAGCACCCCCTGTGCAAGAGGCACCTGCCTGGATAGCAGCGCGGTTGCCAGGCTGGAGCCCAGAGCGACTGTGACGATGAAATCGAAGGCATTCCACTTCGAAAGGGTTCTTTTACCAGAAACACGAAGCAAAAGCACGAGGGCGATGTAGGCGAGAACCCCGACGATCAGCGTACGATATAGTCCACTCCAGCCATCGAAGATCATCGTTCCTCCAGGTTGTCAGAGAAGCCGGCGACGCCTCAAACAGCCTGCGTCTCCACATATGGTTTTCCAAATGCCCCACTGAATTCCGTTCATTTGATCCGGGATTGCTTCTTCAGGAATTGTCTAGCTCAAGACGCCGCCTGCGGCTCGTCATGCGGTTGAGCATGGTCACCATGAAGCCCAGGGTGGTGAACGTCGCCAGCGCGATTTTGGTCACATCCACGATCGGCTCCACGCGCACACCGCCTGGCGACATGATGATCGCGGCCACCGGGCGCGAGAGCACACGCCCGCCGCCACCGCCTCCCCCACCTCCACCGCTGCTGCCAGCGTTTTCGGCACCCGCGGCGCGCTCCGAGCCGCCTCCCAGGCCGACGCCAAAACCGGCGATGCTCAGCACCTCCGCCGCGGGGATGACTACGTTTTCTCCCTGTGTTATGGGTGGGCCATAGACCGCTTCCACATGGGCAGCGGCCAGGAACTTGTCCAGCGTGGTCTGAACCGTGTTCAGAGCAGGCGTCGGATCATGCAATTTGTTCGGTTGTGCGTTTGGGGTTGAGAGATCGGCCATAAGGGGCTCCTTTCAAGATCAAGTGGTTTTGCGTCTAAACAGCATTAGCAAAAGCGTGCCCCCCAGGGAGAATGCCAGCAGCGCCAGTATAGTAACACGTGTTACGTCGCGAACCGGCAGGATCCGCTCCTGACCATCCGGTGTATTCACCAGCACTGCGACAGGCCGGTTCCAGATCAGGCCGCCGTTGCCGGCCGGGAGCTGAAGCTGCAGGACCTGCGAGCGCAGGCGCAGCTGAGTGCCTTTAACAATTACCGGTCCTCCGGTGAGGGTTTCAATTTGAAGTAGGGGAAATGGCATGGAAACCTAGCAAGAATGTGAGACGAGACTGCTCTTCCAAAATGATGGATAATCAGCACTTCACGAAAGTTAAAGGAATACCGGAAAACAGGGGCGCGGACCCTTCGGCGCCCGCCCCCCTGTTTTCGGGCTTCTCCCAGTTATATCGTGATCTACTGATAATAATTCAATCATGCCAAAATAACGGGATAGGCGTAATGCTGTATCAGCAGAGATTGCGCGCTTGCCATGCACAATCTCATTGATCCGGCGTGGAGGCACGTTAATATCTTTCGCCAGCTGATAGTGAGTAATACCCATTGGATTGAGGAATTCGTCCAGCAAAATTTCGCCGGGGTGCACGGGAGCAAATTTTCTATTCATCTCGCTCCATGCAAGTATAGCACGCCTCATAAGCCCGCGACCCCGGTTACTGAACACTGCCCACTGTTCCTATTGCGCCGTATTGCCTCCATCGACCAGCAGCAGGTGACCGGTCACAAAAGACGAATCGTCCGAAGCCAGGAACAGCACCGCCTGCGCGATCTCTCCCGGTTTGCCGAAGCGCCCCATCGGGATATATTCGCTGGACTCTCTCATCGGTTCTTCCATCGTCACCGGGTCGGTTCCTTCGAAGTATCCTTTCTCGAGCCAGCGCTCCACCAGCGTATCGCCGGGGCAGACCGCGTTGACGCGGATGTTCTCGCGGGCGTAGTCGAGCGCCATGGCCTTGGTCATCATCGCCACGGCGCCCTTGCTCATGATGTACGGGAACGCATCCCTGCCCGCCACCACCGACCAGTCCGAGCCGTTGTTGACGATCACGCCCTTGCCCTGTTTCCGCATATGCGGGATCACCAGTTTGCACATCCGCCAGACCGCGGTCACGTTGATCGCAAAGGTATCGTTCCAAACCTCTTCGGAGGTCGTCTCCGCCGTCCCGCTCGTGACGATGCCGGCGTTATTGAAGAGGATGTCCACGCGGCCGAACTCGGCGAGGGTCCGCTCGACGGCGCGGGAACAATCGCCGGCCTGGCAGTGATCCGTTTCGACAAAGACGCACCGGCCTCCCCTCTGGCGGATCTCGTTTTCCAAACGTTTACCCAGCTCGACGCGCCGACCGGTGATGACCAGCTCTGCGCCTTCCTCCGCAAACAGAAGAGCGGTGGCTTTCCCGATCCCGGACGTGGCCCCGGTGATCATGGCGACTTTTCCGGATAGCTTTCCCATGGTAACTCCTAGATCGTAAATAGCAGGATGGCCGCAAAAGCAAGCAGGATGCCAAGCATTTGTGCGCGTGAGATGTGCTCCCTGAGGAGCAGCCAGGCGAGAACGACCGTTGCACCCGGGTAGAGCGAGCTCAGGACGGCGGCCACATCCAGCCGGCCGGTCTTGCTGGCAAGGATATAAAAGAAATTGCCGGCCAGGTCGAGCGTCGCGTTGAGCAGCACCACACCCCAGGCATGGCGCGGCACGGGGAGCGCTTCGCGGCGGGCCAATACGATGAAAAACACGAGGATCGTGCCCGCCGCGCGCGAGATGATCATGGGCCAGAGCAGTGCATCCGGGTCGGCTGCGGCGTTGTGGATGAAGATGAAATAGGAACCAAACCCGACCCCCGCCAGAATCGGGAAGCGCAGATCCGAGAGCCGGCTGAGATGGAACTTCCCATCTCCCTGCGAGATCAGCCAGACCGCCGCGAGCGCCAGGGTAAACCCGGAACCCTGAACCGGGCCGGGCAGTCCTTCGGTGATCGACCCAAAAACAACCGGCAGAAGCGCCGCGAACAGGGCAGAGACCGGCGCGGCAATGCTCATCTGCCCGATGCTCAGGCTGTAATACAGGATGAGCAGTCCGAACGAGCCGAGTGCGCCTCCCAGCAGGGAGTTGATCCACCCGGCGGTGGAAGGCAACGGCTCACGGTAGACAAAGGAGGCGGCCGCCAGGATCAACAGACCGAAGAAATCGGTGTACAGCACGGCGCGATACGCGCCGACCTTTCTGCTGGAGAGCCCGCCCGCAAAGTCCCCCGAGCCCCAGGAGAGGGCCGAGAGAAATCCATAGAAGATGGAGAGCATGATCACGCCCCTCGGATCGATGTAAAACGGCTGTGTTTCAAATCGGTGTGGTTTCCGTTCGCTGGTTGAAGATGTGGAGAGCCCTGCTATTTTAGCACTGCGCGAGGGTTCGCAGGTATACTGCTGTTCTTTGGAGGGTAACCCCTCTTAAGTATGGTTCCTGTTTATCGAAAACCCCTCCAGGGAATTGCTCGGCCTGTTGATGTCACATTCTACTCGTATAGAATCATACATATCATGCTTTCTGCTCTCCAGAAAGGAATTATGCCTCATGGATAGTCCCCGCCGGTTATTTACGATCATCCTCCTGCTGGCTGTCACTGCCTGCGCCTCCGATGCGCAGACAGCCCCGACCGCTACGCTCGAAATTCTCCTTTCCCCCACCGCGCCACCGCAACCCACCGAACAGCCTACCGGGACGCCGGAGCCGTCACCTACACCTGTCCTGGAAAGCCCGCTCTCACTGGTCAGGGTCGGCGATCAGGTGCATGCCTATCCGGGCCCGCGGCATTATGCCGGGGATGTGCTGACCTTCGAGGTGCCGGTGGAGGGCTTTCGCGAGCCGCCGGAGGTGGAAGTCTCCCTGACCCTCGACGGCGCGAACACGACCCAGGTGGGGGGACAGTGGAGCTTCAACCGGCTGATCATCCCTCTGGCGCTGGATACCTCCGGCCTGGCGGGGTCCCATGAAGTCCGGATCCAGGCGCCGGGGGAACCAAGCGTGGACGCGGTCTATGCGTTCGAGGTGCTGCCGGCCGACCAGCGCCCCCGGCAGGAGATCGGCGCGGAGTGGGAAACGATCCAGATCCCCTGCTGCACGCTGCATTACATCACGAATACCGCCGCGGCCCGCGACCTGGAGACGATCGCCGAGCATGCCGGGCAGGCCGCCGACGATTTTGCCGGCGTGACCGGCGTCGAAGTGCAGAATCAGCTCGACGTCTATATCATGGATCGCATGTGGCTCAACGGCGCCTTTGCCGGCGGCGATGAGCTCTTGATGGCTTATACCGACCGTTATTATGGACCCTCACAGGGCGGCACAGGCCTGGAGACCGTATTCAAGCACGAGTTCACACACGCCACGGGGACGGATCGAGCCGAGGAGGGCTTCTTCCCCTTCAACGAAGGGCTGGCCGTCTACATCGCAGGGGGGCATTACAAGCCGGAACCGATCCCTGCGCGCGGCGCGGCGATGCTCGAGCTGGGCTACGAGGCCGGGCTGGATCCCTTCGCTTCGCAGCATGAGATCGCCTATCTGCACGGCGCGACCATCATGGCTTACATCGCCGAAGAATATGGCTGGGAGGCCCTGATGGAGTTCGGGCAGAACGCCGCCGGCGACAGGTTCTTTTCCCTCGAAGATCGGGACCAGATCATGCAGGCCGTTTTCGGCGTCCCAAGCGACACATTCGAGGCAGATTACCTCGCCTGGCTGCGCAGCCACGAGCCGGGCGCACAGCTCGATGACCTGCGCCTGACCGTCGCCCTCCAGGACCTGCGCAGGGAATACCAGAGGCAGTATGCACCCGAGCCCTTCTCCATCTTCGGCCGGTCGGATGAGACCTACGCCCGTCCGGAGTATCTGCCGGTTCTCATCCGGGAAGCGAATGCCCTGCCGAATGTTGCCGTCGAGCTGATGATCGCCGATGCCCAGAAAGCCATCGTGGCCGGAGAGTATGACTCGGCTGAGAGGCTGATCGAAGCCATAGAGGCTGTGGTGAACTCCGGCGAATTCAAGTCCCCTCTGGCATACGATTATGCCTCAATTACCCTGACCCTGGGCGAGAGCGGTTACGAAGGCTTATCGCTCGACCTGCAGGGCGACCAGGCCACCGCGCAGGTGACCCGCGCCGCGCCGTCCATGGAAGAGGTTACTTTACAAAGAGTGGATGGTGAATGGCGGATTATGACCGGGCAGTAAAGGTCAAATTTTCCCGGCGGCCCGCGCCCGGTCCAGGACCCTCTGGGCATTCTTCAACAGGGGCATGTCGATCATCTTGCCGTCCAGCGCGTAGGCGCCCCGGCCTTCCTTCTGGCTGGATTCGAACGTCTCGACGATCCGCCGGGCGTACTCGACCGCTTCATCGGACGGCGTGAAGGCCTCCTGCACCGGGGCGACCTGGTTCGGGTGGATGATCTGCTTCCCGCTGAAGCCGAGGGCGGCGCCCTGTTCCGCTTCGCGGCGCAGCCCTTCGGCGTCGCGGAAGTCGATGTAGACCATGTCGATCGCCTGCAGGTCGTTGGCCGCGCACGCCGTGACGACTGCCGAGCGGGCGTACAGCACCTCGGTCGCTTCCTTAGTGCGGGTCGCGCCGACCGAGGCGGCATAATCCTCCGCGCCGAAGATGATCGCCTCGAGGCGCGGATCCGCTTCCGCGATCTCCCGGAGGTTCAGGATTCCCTTGGCGGTCTCCACGCCGAGCAACAGGCGGATGCTTCCCACTTTGACGTTGCTCGAAAGCTCATACGTCTCGATGTGCTCGCTGGCCCATCTGACCTGGTCGGCGCTTTCGATCTTGGGCACCACGATCGCATCCGGGTTGGTGGCCAGCGCCGCGGCGAGGTCGTACTTCTCGATGCCCGAGCCGATGCTGTTGATGCGGATGCAGCGCTCGGATGTCCCAAAGTCCAGCTCCTTCATCGCCTGCGCAATGACCGCGCGCGCTTCGGCTTTGCGCGTGGCCGCTACGCCGTCTTCCATATCCATGCAGATGCAGTCCACGCCGAGGGTCGTGGCTTTTTCGATCTTGCGGCGGTCGTCGCCGGGCATGTATAACAAAGCTCTTCTCGAGTGCATAAGCTCTCTTCGTCTGTCGAATGTCAGAGGTCAGACGTCGCGCCGGCTTTAGACTTTCGACGTTTGACTCTTGAGGAACATCGCCGTTCTCTCGAACTCGACCACAATCGTGCCATCCGGTTTCTTGCCGGTGCACTTGATCCGCACGATGCCGGCCTCGGGCCTGGACTTCGACTCGCGCTTCTCGACGATCTCGCTCTCCGCATAGATCGTATCGCCGTGGAAGACCGGGTTGGGATGCACGACTTTATCGTAGCCAAGGTTCGCCACAATTGTACCTTCAGTCAGCTCGGGGACGGTCAATCCCACCACCAGCCCGAGCGTGAACACGCCGTTGACCAGCCTTTGCCCGAACTCGGTCTTCGAGGCAAAATCCTCGTTGACATGTAAGGGCTGGGTGTTCATCGTCAGCGCGGAGAACAGGACGTTGTCCATCTCGGTGACGGTGCGCCCGAGGGCATGCTTGAACTTCATCCCGACTTCGAGCTCGTCGAAATATTTCCCTGGCATGATCATTCCTCTCTCTAACCACAGAGACACAGAGAAAACCTTTCCAAAATTCTCCGTGCCTTCGTGTCTCCGTGGTTAGTGTTCCTCTACCTCAATCAAAATTTGCTCTCTCTCCACTGTTTGTCCTTGCTTCACAAACAACTTTTTGATCACACCGTCCAGCGGGGCCTGCACACGGATCTCCATTTTCATCGCTTCGAGAACCAGGAGCGTCTGGCCTTTTGTCACCGGGTCGCCTTCGCCGACGTTGACCGCGCGGATCTGTCCCGGCATGGGGGCGGTCAGCGTGCCGGCAGCGTGATGACCTCCGTGCCCGCGGGTGCGTGCGCCGGAGGATCTGGTCAGCACGGATGTTTGTCCGTTGACCGTCACCCAGCGCTTTGCGTTATCGGAAGAGACGTAAGCGGTCACGCGCTCGTCATTGATCAACAGATCGAGTTTTCCATTCTCTGCATGCAAGACTTCCGCCTGAATCGTCTGATCCTCCAGCGCCAGTGTAAATATTCTGCCGTTGGACGAAATATCGAGCGTCATGTCGTTGAAGGTCAGTTTCATTCTCCTTCACCACGAAGGTCACAAAGTGGCACGAGGAAAAAGGTATGTCTAATTTCGGAACCCATTTGGATTTTTCCACGGGCTGTAGGGATCGGGCTCATTTCGATTTTCGATTGGCGATTTTCGATTGGCGATTGTCAGATCGGCAATTGCGGCGGCGATCATATGAAGTGCAGGAGCTCCCTCCTGCTTTACCGGCAGCAAGCTGCCCGAGTCCATATTTGTTTCCACCCAGCGCGTGGATACTTTTCCGTTGGCGAAATCGGGGTGAGAAAGGACCGCTTGCAGGAAATCGATGTTCGTGATCACACCATGGACAACGAATTCTTTCAATGCGGCCTGCATACGTTGAATAGCCGTCTCACGATCCTCCGCATGGACGATCAGCTTCGCCAGCAGCGGATCATAGAAATGTGTGACTTCGTCCCCGGCCCGGAACCCGGAATCGACGCGGATGCCCGGGCCGCGCGGCTCGATGAATTGCAGGAGCTTCCCGGTGCTTGGCAAGAAATTGCTCGCGGGATCTTCGGCGTAGATGCGGCACTCGATGGCGTGGCCGTGCTGGGCCAGCTCCTCCTGAGAATAAGGGAATCGCTCTCCGGCCGCGACCCGGATCTGCCAGTGGACGAGGTCGAGACCGGTTGTGAGTTCCGTCACGGGGTGCTCGACCTGGAGGCGGGTGTTCATTTCTAGAAAGTGGAAAGTGGAAACCGTGGGATCGAAGATGAACTCAACGGTCCCCGCGTTGTAATAGCCGACGGCGTGCGCAGCTCGGACCGCGGCCTCTCCCATTTGCTCGCGGAGCTGCGGGGTGAGCAGGGGCGAAGGGGTCTCTTCGACGATCTTTTGATGCCGCCGCTGCACCGAACATTCGCGCTCGAAGAGATGGACGAGGTTTCCATGGTGGTCGCCGAAGACCTGGAACTCGATGTGGTGCGCGTCCGGGATGTATTTCTCGACCAGCAGCCTCTCATCGCCAAAGGCGTTCAGGGCCTCGCGGCGCGCGCTTTCGATCGAGTCGCGCAATTCGTTTTCCCTGCTGACAACCCGCATTCCCTTGCCCCCGCCCCCCGCCGCGGCCTTGACCAGGACGGGATAGCCGAGCTCGTCCGCGGCGTTTCGGAACGCATCCTCCGATTCGAGTCCTTCGAACCCCGGGACAGTCGGCACGCCGGCCTGCTTCATGCGGCTCTTCGATTCCGCCTTATCGCCCATCAGGCGGATGGACTCCGCGGAGGGGCCGATGAAGGCCAGTTCCACGGAAGCAGCCTTGCGCGCGAAGGAGGCGTTCTCCGAGAGGAATCCATAGCCCGGGTGGATGGCACCCGCTCCGGTATCCAGCGCGGCCCGGATGAGTCGATCCGCATTCAGATACGATTCAGCCGGCGCAGCATCGCCGATGTGAACCGCTTCATCGGCCTGCCGGACGTGCAGCGCGTTCTGATCGGCATCCGAATAGACCGCGACCGTTTTGATGCCAAGCTCCCTGCAGGCCCGCATGACCCGGATGGCGATCTCGCCGCGATTGGCAACCAGGATCTTTTTGAACATCGTTATGAAGAGTTCTGCCCCTCGGTCCAGATGTGCATGCTCACTCCTCCTTCAATGCGGCGAGCACTTCTGCTTCCCTTTCTGCGGTCAGCCCTGCTCTCCATTCGTGATCCGGTGGACGAGTCTGCGCCCACGCGAGGGTATCGCGCACCGTCTCTTCCAGGGGACGAAACTTCAGGCCCGCTGCGATGGCTTTGGAGACATCTACGCGTGAGAAGCCGACTCCTTCCTCGTCATCGGGGACCCAGGTTGGCATATCGCTCCAGG
>DASTFG010000286.1:0-2424 GCA_035708785.1 Anaerolineales bacterium | reverse complement strand
AGTGTATTCAATAACGCCCTCCGCATCCTGGGCGATGAAGACCTGGCCTCCGATGCAACCCAGGAGGCCTTTCTCTCCGCGTTCCGGAGTATCAGCTCGTTTCGCGGCGGGTCGTTCAAAGCCTGGCTGATGCGTACGGTGACGAACGCCTGCTACGATGAGCTGCGCCGCCAGAAGCGGCGTCCGACGATGCCTCTCGAGCCTGAGACCGAGGATGGCGACGAGATCGATTCACCGCGCTGGCTGGCAGATCCGGAAATGACCCCTGAACAGAAAGCCGAAGCGGATGAGGTGGAACACGCCATCCAGCATTGCTTGGATAACCTGCCCGTGGAGTTTAAGATGGTTGTCGTCATGGCCGATATCCAGGGCATGGATTATAGCGAGGTCGCCGTTGCGGTCCGCGTGCCACTCGGCACCATTAAAAGCCGGCTTGCGCGTGCCAGATTAAGATTACGTGAGTGTCTACAGGGCTTTGCGGAACTTTTACCTGCCGCTTTTCGTCTGGAAGAAGGAAGTAGAGCCTGATGAAGCAACGTGACCTTGAACTCCTTTCTTCTTATTTGGACGGACAACTGAGCCCGTCTGATTCCGCGCGCCTGGAGCGACGCCTCGCCTCAGACCAGAACCTGCGCCTGGTGATGGACGACCTGCGCGAGGCCCGCAGCCTGCTCCGTCGGCTGCCCTCCCGTAGGGCGCCGCGTAATTTTACGCTCACGCGCAAAATGGTCGGGCAGAATCCGCCGATGCCGCGCGCTTATCCCGCTTTCCGCTTTGTTACAACGCTCGCAACGCTACTGCTCTTCTTTACGGTTGGCTTGAACGTCCTGGCTCCGCAGATGGCCTCGCAGGCGCCTGCGTCCGGAATGGGCGGAGGCGCTGGAGACCAGCAGCTATTTGCCGAACCGGCTCCAGAGGCCGGCCCGGCGGCCGCCACCGAAGCGCCTGCTGCAGAATCGCCCGCCGAAATGGCGCCCCAGCCGACAGAGACACTTTCGACAGAAGATTCCTTGCGGAGCGCCGAATCCCCGGCCCAGAAGGATGGGCTCTCAGGACAGCCGGAAGTAAGCGAGGAGGCTAAGGAGGCAGCCCCATTCGTCCCGCCCACATGGCAATTTGTTTTGCTGGGTGTCATTGTCGTCGGCGCTTTGCTGATGGTCCTGATGCGACAATCTGCGCTCAATCGCTGGCGGCGATAGAGCACAATCTGATGTTTTGGTGACTGTCACTTCCGAAGTGACAGTCACCTTTTGTTTAACTTGTGTCATAATAGTTGAGGTATGGCAACCTCTGACTTCAATTATTGCCCGCGTTGTGGAGCGGCGGTCAACCACGAAGAACGGTATGGAAAGGTCCGTCCCGTGTGCCCGCAGTGTGGCTGGATCCATTTCGTGGATCCCAAGGTGGCCGCGGCTGTCTTGATCCACAAGGATGGGCGCGTCCTGTTGGTGCGACGGAACAACGAACCGTTTCGCGGCCTGTGGACTCTACCTGCGGGCTTCATCAACGGAGGCGAGGATCCGGCTGAGGCGGCCGCGCGCGAGTGTTTCGAAGAGACGGGCTTGAACGTCCGCGTGACGCGTGTGCTGGATATCATCTCGGGCAAGGAGCACGCGCGCGGCGCGGATTTCATCATCGTCTATCTGGCCGAGATCTTGGGCGGTGAATTGAAACCCGACGATGATGTCGACGCGGTGGAGTGGTTCGGGCATGGCGAACTTCCTCAGCTTGCTTTTCGCGCCACGCAGAAAGTGCTAGAATCATTTTATGCCTGACCTACGTCCTTCGCCGATCGCGGGCCAATGGTATGAGGCTGACCCCGACCTGCTGGCCCGCACGGTGGATGAATATCTGGAAGAGGCGCGGCTGCCTGAACTCGTGGGAGAGGTGCTCGCAGTCATTGCGCCGCACGCAGGGCATCGCTACTCCGGCCCGGTCGCGGGTTATGCGTTCGCCGCGCTGCGAGGTCGAAATCCGGACCTGGTCGCTGTGCTTGCGCCGATGCACTATCCATACTATGAACCGTTGATCACCACCGCACACGAGGCATACGCCACGCCCCTTGGCGAGATCGCGGTGGATAAGGACACTTTGCTCGAGCTTGATATAGTTCTAAAATCAGAATTGGGATTCGGCCTTTCGGCGGTGGAGCGCGATCCCGAGCACTCCCTCGAAATCGAGCTTCCTTTTTTGCAGCGCGCTCTCTCCTCCAGATGGAGGCTCTTGCCCGTGATGGTGCGCGCCCGCCAGCCCGATGTCTCGGAGAAGTTGGGAAAAGCACTGGCAGGTGTTTTAGGGGATAAGGACTTTATCATGGTGGCCAGCACAGACTTATCCCATTTCTATCATCACAAAACCGCGCTGATGTACGATCTGGCCATGTTGAATGAGATCGAATCCTTCAATCCTCTGGGCGCCTTCGAT
>DASTFG010000285.1:0-3533 GCA_035708785.1 Anaerolineales bacterium | reverse complement strand
CACTCACTTCCTCCGGCAGGCAGTCACAAATCTTGTCGCTCGCCGTTTGCAGCAGGTGTGCAGATGACTCCACTGTGATGATCGGTCTCAACAGCTCGCGGCGCAGGACGAGCAGTTTCTGTTCGGCGCTTTCCGCACCGTAACGCTTGCGAAGGTCATCGAATATCGTCATGCGGCCTCCTTGTAATCCATGCGTTGGGTAGCCGGAAACTATTCACAGACTACCCAGCCACGGAACGATTCAACTCCGGAACTCTTATTCCATCGCGCCCAGGACCAGCGCCAGGAGCGTCATGCGCATCACCACACCGTTGAAGGCTTCCTGCCAGTAACGCGACCACTTGGTGATATCCACATCGGTCGGGATTTCATCCATGCGGGGCAGCGAATGCAGCAGGATCGCATCGGACTTGGCCTTGGTGCCGAGCAACTCGCGCGTGATCTTGTAGTTCGCAGGCGTTAGATCTAGCTCGCCGGTACGCTCATCGCGGGACTTGGTGTAGTCCGGCTGGACGACCGGCTCGACCAGAATGATGTCCGCCTCCTCGATGGCCTTCTCGACGTGATCCGCTTCTGTGAAGTTGACACTATACTGTGTGAGCTCGTTCTTGAACTCATCCGTCAGATTCATTTCGGGCGGTGCGACGAACGTAATCGGACAATCGAACTGGCTGAGGGCGTAACCGAGCGAGTGCATCGTGCGCATGCGCATATCGCCAACCGCCAGCCATCGCAGGCCATCGATGCGACCCTTCTCACGGAACACGGTGTACAGGTCGGTCAGGATCTGGGTGGGATGCTCGCCCCAGCCGTCACCGCCGTTGATGATCGGAACGCTGGCCCACTTCGCGGCTTCGTGTGGGGCGCCCTGTTGGAAGTGGCGCATCACGATCACGTCGCCGTAGAACTCCAGCATCTTGACTGTATCCTTGATGGACTCCTGGTAGAAGTCGCCGGCGCGGGTCATCTTGGCATCCGAGAAGCCTGTGACATGGCCCCCCAGGCGGTGCATCGCCGCTTCATGAGCCAGACGCGTGCGCGTCGAGGGCTGATAGAATGCCGTTACGAGAGTCTTCTCCTTGAGAAGATCCACATTCCTTCTTGCGCGTGCAATGGGCTCCATCTTCTGAGCCACGTCGAAGACGTGGAAGAACTCATGGCGCTCGAATTCCTTGAGCGACAGAATGTCACGACCAGCAAAACTACGCATACGAACCTCCAGTTATGTGATTAGAATTTGGACGTCAGAAGTCTCCGATGCTGCTAACAATTTCCTTCTTTGGCGATATATCCTGCTCGGAGCGCCGTCCCCGGCGCCCACTCGCCGCCGAGGACGGCGGCGGAAGCATTATTTAGATCTGTTGAACTCTTTGCGCTAATACCTTCGGGAATAACGCATAAAACTCCGTCGCCGCGACTACGTCATCCAACGGAACCTGGTCCATGGTTGTGTGGGCGTAGATCTCATCCCCGGGACCGAACCCGATGGACGGGATATCTGCCTTGCCGGCCCAGTAAGTTCCATTCGTGGAGAAGTTCCACTTGCCCGTTGGGCGAGTCTCATTCCATAGCTGCCGGATCGTTTCCTGGCCCGCCCGGACGATCAGGTGTGATTCTTCCAGCGCCCAGGCCGGGTAATACTTGTCCACGGGAAAGACAAAACCGGTATACGAGGGATCGTCGTAGAAAAGCTCCTCGACCTTGATCTGGTCGCGCAAATAACCGGGGACCAGATCCTTTACCTGCTGGACAGCCTGCTCTTTTGATTCGCCAAACGTCAGGCGGCGGTCGATGAAAATGGTGAAGCCATCCGGCACGGCGTTAATGGATGCGGTGCTGATGCGCGTATCGGTCACCATGATCGTGCCCTTGCCCAGGAACGGATCGGTGTGCAGGTGCGCATCCAGGTCGCGAATGCCGGAGATGACCGAGAGCATTTTGTACAGCGCGCTGTCCCCTAAATGGTGTGAGGCGGCATGGGCTGACCGTCCCATGGACGTGACCTTCAGCTCCACGCGTCCCTTATGCCCGCGATAGACCTGCATCTTGGTGGGTTCGCCGATCACCACAAAGTCAGGACGGATGCATGGGTCGACCTCGACAAACGTGTTCGGCGCGATGCCGTCACACCACTCCTCCATATTGCCAAAGTACCAGGCGGTGGTATCTTCCAGCAGGCCCAGTTCATTGGCTAATGAAAGACCGTAGACCATGCCCGGGGTGGAGTTCTTCTCATCACACGCGCCGCGCGCATACAGAATCCCATTTTCGACTTTGCCCCCGAACGGGTCCCACTGCCAGGAGGCCGGATCGCCGATCCCCACGGTATCGATGTGCGAGTCATAAACGATCACCCGCTTTCCATTGCCGATGCGACCCAGGATGTTGCCCATCTTGTCGAAGCGGACGTCCTCAAAGCCGCGCCCGGTCATCTCTGCGCCAATCCGCTCACCGACCTCTTTCAATTGACCATCCATGCTTGGGATGGCGCAAATCTCGCGCATGAACTGGATGATATTTTCGCGGTTTTCTTCGACTTTCTTCTTGATTTGCTGAACGATCACAAGTACCTCATAAATAAAATTAAATGGGCCGCAGAGTCACACACCGGCCCTGGCGGGCGGTGCCAGGGGAGAGGCTGAGTTTGTTGATGTCGTTCCTCGGAGATAGCGCTTCTTCATAAACACTTTCCAAAAGACCAGGCCCAAGTTCACGGTGAACTGTAATCGCGCACTTGATAATCCGCTCGGTGATGGCATTTTCGGGCATTTCCACCGGAATGGCTTTGGCGGGGAATTTAGGCTGAACCCTCACAATACTTCAGCAGTCAACAGGCTCTGTGTCTTCGTGTCTCTCTGGCAGAACTGATTAACCATGCCCGACGCGGCGGTTGACGTGGAAGTTGAAATAGCCGGGGATGAAATAGCTCATGGAATAATCCATGACGCTGCCGGCCGCGTCGTACAACTGTGAGGCGAAATGCAGCAGCA
Organism: Anaerolineales bacterium; assembly: GCA_035708785.1. Lineage (GTDB taxonomy): Bacteria > Chloroflexota > Anaerolineae > Anaerolineales > Villigracilaceae > Defluviilinea. The sequence goes on along the minus strand of DASTFG010000285.1, from coordinate 543 downwards.
CATCCCCGCGCTGGATCTCGAGGGCTTTGGCGACATCGGCGGGCGCGTTGGTAGCGCTGATCGCCGCGCGAGATAGTCTCAGATCCACGCCGCTCGAGAGCAAATAATCCAGCACCGATCCGTTAAACCGTTGAGGGAGAGCCTCCGGTCGAAGGACCTCCGCAGGCAGGGTATCGATCAAATACGCGACCGGACGCGTATCGGCCCGCATCACGCGTCGGACGCGCGTCAGGCGTGTCCCGACGGGGACGTTCAGCGCCCCTGCATTTTTCTCATCCGCCTCGATCTGATCGGTATGCAGGTCGCTGACCGTGACCTGCAAATTCATGCGCTGTGCCATCGTCTCGAGGCTTTCCAGGACTTCCAGCCCGGCATCGATCACGGGGACCTTGCCCACGACGAATGTCCCCGCGCCCTGTCTCCGCCGGATCAATCCCTGCGTCTCGAAGGTGCGCATCGCCTCACGCAGCGTGGCGCGCGAGACGCCCATCTGCTTGGCAAGCTCCGGTTCCGAGACGAGGCGCTGACCCGCAGGCGTGCTCA
>DASTFG010000284.1:0-5581 GCA_035708785.1 Anaerolineales bacterium | reverse complement strand
GCCAGGAGCGGCAACAGCCCCTTCGCGGCGATCGGCGACGTGAGGCGGAGGTACTTCGGTGTCCAGTTCCACCCCGAAGTACATCACACGCCCAACGGGCAGCAACTCCTCAGGCACTTTGTCGTAGATATTTGTGGCGCCAAGCCAACCTGGACTCCGGCATCCATCATCGAGGAGTCGGTCGAGCGTATTCGCAGGCAGGTTGGAGCTGAACGCGTGCTCGCGGCGGTGAGCGGCGGCGTGGACTCATCGGTCGCGGCGGCGCTCGTCCATAAAGCGATCGGTGACCAGCTGGTGGCCGTTTTTGTAGACACGGGTCTCTTGCGGAAGAATGAAGGAGAACAGGTCGCTTCTGCATTTCGGGAATACCTGGGCGCAGAACTCCTGACGGTTGAGGCGGCTGACGATTTTTTCGACGCACTCAAGGGAGTGACCGAACCGGAGGAAAAACGCAGGATCGTCGGAGAAAAATTCATCCGCCTGTTCGAGGAACACGCCAGGCAGCTTGGCGAGCCGAGATTTCTGGTGCAGGGAACCATTTATCCCGATGTCGTAGAGTCGTCCGCGCCCGAACGGAACAAAGCAGAGAAGATCAAGACGCATCACAACGTCGGCGGGCTGCCTGAGGAGATGCAGTTCGAGCTAGTCGAGCCGCTCCGGTATTTGTTCAAGGACGAGGTCCGTGCGGTCGGTGAGGCGCTCGGGCTGCCCGAATCGCTGGTCTGGCGGCAGCCGTTCCCGGGTCCAGGCCTGACCGTGCGCTGTCTCGGGGAGGTGACGCGCGAGCGCGTGTCCCGTCTGCGGGCGGCGGATGCGATCCTGATCGAGGAGTTGTCCAGAGCCGGGTTTTTAGGAAAAGTCCGTTCCCCCCGCAGTTCAATGGCAGGGGAAACGCAAGTGTCCCAGGCATTCGTCGTCCTGCTGCCTGTCCGCTCGGTGGGTGTGATGGGCGACCAGCGGACGTACCAGGAGGCGGCCGCAATCCGGGCTGTGACCACCGAGGACTTTATGACCGCCGACTGGGCGCGCCTGCCCCATGACCTGCTCGCAAAGGTGGCAAATCGTATTGTGAACGAAGTAGACGGAATCAACCGGGTCGTGTATGATATTACAAGCAAGCCGCCCGCCACCATTGAATGGGAGTAGAAATGAATTTCGATTTTGGGGAAGTGTTGAGCCGTGCCTGGGAGATTGCCTGGAGGCACAAGGTGCTGTGGATATTTGGGTTTATACAGACCATGGCAGGTTTTCTGCTCCTTCCGCTGGCGGTCATCCCTGTAGCTGCCCCGCTGCTCTCGGACCCGTCCGGGGGAATACTGAATGAGCCGTGGTTCTTTCCGCTGTTTATCGCCGGCTTCCTCATCTTTATGCTGCTGCTCTACCCCTTGAATGTTCTCCTGAACGGCGCCCTGTCCGTTGGCGTCCTGCACGCCGAGCGAGGGGAAGAGGCACCGTCTTTTGCCGGGCTGGTGCGTGAGAGCCTTCCATTCTTCTGGCGCCTTCTGGCCTTGATGCTCCTGTTTGCGGGCGGAATGCTCCTGGTGATGTTTATTTTCTTTACATTGCAGGGATTTCTCTCCATCCTGACACTCGGATTGGCAGCCATGTGCACGGCCCCGCTTTCCCTTTTGACCTATCCCCTGTTTTTTGTCTGGTACGTCTGGATGGAGCAATCCATGGCCGCGACCATTGCCGATAACATGAATGCCATGGATGCGGCAAAGCAAGGCTGGGAGATCTTTCGGAATAACATGAGCGCGATTGTGGTGATCGGGCTGGTACTCTATTTTGGCATGAGCCTGATCGGGGGCGTCGCCATGACGCCGCTGATCTTGCCATTCTTTGTCGTTCCATTCGCAATCGGATTAGAGGAGTTCAGGAATGGGATTTTCCTGTTTGCGGGCCTGTGTGCGGTCGTCTACGTGCCTTTGTTCGCGGTCTTCCAGGGGGCACTGATGGCTCTCATGAAATCCGGCTGGATCCTCACATACCTGCGCTTAACCCGCAGTCCAAAACTGCAGACGCTTCTTGTGTAAGCAACATCATAAAGGAGACACAATGAACTTCAACTTCGGGGAGGTCCTCTCTCGTGCATGGCAGATCATCTGGAAGCACAAAGTCCTGTGGATCTTCGGAATTTTCGCGGGATGCTCCCGAGGCGGTGGGGGCGGTAGCAGCGGAGGCGGGGGCGGTGCGACAGGGCCCGGCGGCGATGGGCGTCTTCCAGAAATCGAGCGCTTTTTTGAACAGCTCGGTCAATGGATCGACAACAATGCCTGGATCATTGCGGTGTTCGTCCTTACCGTCCTCGTGCTGATCATCCTGGCCATCTTCCTTGGGGCGATTGGCAGGATCGGTTTGATCAGGGGCACATATCACGCTGAGCAAGGCAGGGAGCGGCTGGTCTTTGGCGAGCTGTTTTCCGAAAGCATGCCCTACTTCTGGCGCGTCTTCGGGTTGTCGCTTTTGATCGGCGTGCTGATTCTGCTGCTGATCCTCCCGCTGATTCTGTTTGGCGTGCTCACCGCAGGGATCGGTCTGATATGCATCCTGCCTCTGCTGTGCCTGCTGATCCCGCTCTCCTGGGCGGTCATGGTCGTGATCGAGCAGGCTAACGTGGCCATCGTGCTCGAAGATCTGGGAATTGTGGACGGCCTGCGAAGAGGCTGGGAAGTGGTGCGCGCCAATGTTGGGACCATGATCGTGATGGCGTTGATTCTTTTCATCGGCGCTGCCGTGATAGGCATCCTGCTGGCGATTCCCATCATCATTACTATCATCCCGGCAGCGATTGCAATCGCAGCAGCAGCAGGCGGGGACACACCCGCAGCCTGGATCTGGACTCTAGGAATATGCGCCGTGATTTACCTACCCATCCTGTTTGTATTGAACGGTATCCTGACGGCGTATGTCCAGACCGCATGGGCGCTCACCTACATGCGATTGACCAGGCCGCAGGATAATGTGATACTCGAGGCGAATGCGTAAGTCCTATACGATCTTAATTTTCCTGAGCCTGCTTGCACTGCCTCTGGCGTTGGCCGCCCCTCGAAGCGCGCATGCCCAGACGGAGGCGTATGCAGAGATCGTCTTGATCGACGCGCAGAAGTTCCCGGAGGTCTCCGCCCTTGTGGACGTGTACGACGCGAGCGGGCAGTTCGTGGCCGGCCTGCGACCGGGTGACCTGACGGCCTATGAAGACGGCCAGCCGCGCCCTGTGAATACCCTCAGCGAGTCTCCGACGCCTGTACAGATGGTGGTGGCCGTCAACCCGGGGCCCGCGCTGGCTGTGCGAAATGGGGAGGGCATCCAGCGCTTTGAACAGGTCGTTGGGGCATTGAGCCAGTGGGTGCAGGCGCAGCCTGACGATTCGAACGATGATCTGAGCCTGGTCTCGCTTTCCGGTTCTCTGATCACGCATGCCAAGGTAAGAGATTGGTTTGTGAGCCTGGATTCGTTCAAGCCGGATTTCCGTAATACCACGCCCAACCTGCAAACCCTTTCCATCGCGCTCGATACGGTCCTCGCGCCCGTGCCGCAGCCGGGGATGAAACGCGCCATCCTTTTTGTCACGCCGCACATGGACGACCCAAACATCGATAACACCATCGCCCCGCTGATCCAACAGGCTATGGAGTCGAAAGTGCGCGTCTTTGTCTGGTTTGTGGATGGGGAGGTCTATTTTCCCACCGCCAGTGCAAACGCATTCAAATCGCTCGCGCTGCAAACAGGTGGGACGTTCTTCGCATTTTCAGGGATCGAAACCTTTCCGGACCTGGATGTTGACCTTGCGCCTCTGCGCCATAGTTACAGCCTCACCTACACCTCCGCTCTCTCGACGGCTGGCGGGCACTCACTGGGACTCACGGTCAGGGCCGCGCAGGGGGTGATCTCCGCGCTGGACAAAAATTTCAACCTGGATGTCCAGCCGCCCAACCCGATCCTCGTCTCGCCGCCATTGCAGATCACGCGCCAGCCCCCAGCCGAGGACCCATATAATCCGGATCTCTTGATTCCTGAGCAGCAGGCTCTGGAGATCATCGTCGAGTTCCCGGACGGGCACCCGCGCGAATTGGAGCGCACGTCCTTGTATGTGGATGGCCAGCTCGTTGCCGAGAACACCTCAGAGCCGTTCGAGAAGTTCCTCTGGGATCTGAGCGTCTACGAGAGGAGCGGACAGCACGAGGTCGTTGTCCGGGCTGAGGATGTACTGGGCCTGGAAAAATCCAGTATCGGGACTCCCATTACATTGACGGTGATCCAGCCTCCCAGAGGCATACAGGCACTGCTCGCCCGTTACCGTCCTTATCTGGTGATGGGCGCGATCGGCCTGGCAGGGCTGGCGCTGCTGGTCATTCTGCTAAGAGGCAGGGCCGGAGGGCCCCTGTTCCGGGGACGGCGCGAAATCCGCAAGCACTTTGAGGACCCGGTCACACAGCCGGTTGTAACATTAACCGAGTCTTCGGTTTCGGCTACAAAGAAGGCCAAGACCCAGCCGCGCCCACGCCGCGCCGGCTGGCTCCAACCGAAAGCAGCCCGTGTAGCCGCGGCGCCAGCCTACCTCATCCGCCTGACGAACGGCGGCGAGCCGGCCAGCGTTTCGCCGATCCCTGTCGCGGAGAAGGAGATCACGTTCGGTACGGATCCGGTACAATCGCTACATGTTCTCGACGACGCATCCATTTCGCCGCTGCATGCCCGCATCAAACAGGCGGAAGATGGGGGCTTTGTCATCTATGATCACGGCTCGATCGCAGGCACATGGGTGAACTACGAGCCGGTGCCGCGTGAGGGTTGCCGCCTGGCACATGGAGACCGAGTCCACTTCGGGCAGTTGTCCTACCGCTTTGATCTGAACCAGCCTCCGGCTGTGCCGGAACCGAAAATTCTGTCGAAGAAACCCGTCCCATGATCCGCACCGCGCGCGCCCACCTGAACGTCGAAGCGTATACGCATCCCGGTATGACGGGCAAGAACAATGAAGACCGCTATGCCGTGGCTTCCTTTTTCCTGGCCGACAACAACCGGATGCCTGTACTCTTTGCCGTGCTTGCAGACGGGATCGGGGGGCACCGCGGCGGCGAGGTGGCCGCAGAGCTGGCGGTCAATCACATCATGCAGGCGGTTGCTCACAGCGATGGGCGGCACACGCGCCAGACCATCGAGCACGCGGTCGTAGAAGCCAGCGAGGCCATCGCCGCCCATTCCGCTTCGAACGACGAGCTGCGAGGGATGGGTGCAACCTGCGCTACCGCGTGGATCATCGGCGACCAGCTGTATACTGCGTATGTGGGGGATTCGCGTATTTACCTAATCCGCAGCGGGCGCATCCAGCAGCTGACGATCGATCACACCTGGGTACAGGAGGCCATCGACAAGGGTATTCTCACGCCAGAGATGGCGCGCCAGCACCCGAACGTGCACGTCATCCGGCGCTATCTCGGTTCGCCCTCACCCCCCGAGCCGGACTTTCGCATGAGATTATCGGGCAACGAGGGTGACCAGCCCACGGAGAGTCTTCAGGGATTTCAGCTACTGCCCGATGATGTATTGCTCTTGTGCAGTGACGGCCTGACCGACC
>DASTFG010000283.1:0-21415 GCA_035708785.1 Anaerolineales bacterium | reverse complement strand
GCCATAAACCGGACCTTGACTCTCCGTTTTTTTTCATTATACTTATTGAAAACGATTTTCAATTTCAAAAAGAGAACCAATGACTACTGATGCCTGGCTCATCCAATTACAGGAGAATGGCTACCGTCTCACCGAAGCGCGCCGCGCGGTCGTCCAGACGATCCAGACCTCCAGCCGCGCCCTCACCCCCGTCGAGGTCTTCGACATCGCGCGCAAGAAGTATCCCGCCCTGGGATTGGTCTCAGTCTATCGCACGCTAGAAAAACTCGAAGAGCTCCATCTGATCCAGCGCGTCCATCAGCCGCAGGGCTGCCAGGCGTTCATCGCCGAGGGCAGCGGGCACGAGCACCTGTTGCTCTGCCAGAACTGCGGCCAGGTCATGCTCTTCGAGGGTGATGACCTCGACGGCCTGATCAACACCATCTCGAAAAAGACCGGTTACATCATCCGGGATCACTGGCTGCAGCTGTTCGGCCTGTGCGAGGCTTGTCAATAATCTCTTGAACAAAAAGATGTATCGCTTCATCGTCGTGGTGTGGATTCTCGGGCTGGCATTAACCGCCTGCGGAGGGACGTCGGTCGATCGGGGACGTGGCGATCATGTTCCTGTAGTCTTGGCATCTACCACCTTCCTTGCGGACATCACCCGTAACGTCGCGGGTGACCGCCTCCCGGTCGAGTCGCTTTTGCCGTCCGGAGCCGATCCGCACTCCTACGAGCCGACCCCGCAGGATGTGGCCAAGATCGAGCAGAGCAGGCTGCTCATCCTCAACGGCGCGGAGTATGAGCATTTCCTGGAGGACCTGCTGGAGAACGCGGGAGGTGAGAGAGAGGTCGTCGAAGCCTCGGCGGGCCTGAGTCTGAGGACGGATCCGGAGGGCGAGCATGGCGTGGATCCGCACCTGTGGCTCGATCCGAATCATGTGATCTTTTACGTGGAGAATATTCGCGAAGGGCTCACGCATCTCGACCCGGACGGCGCGGCGATCTATCAATCCAATGCGGAGGCATACCTTGCCGAGCTGCAGGAACTGGATGCATGGATCATCGAGCAGGCGGCACAGATTCCCGCCGAGAGACGATTGCTCGTGACCAATCACGAAGCCCTCGGGTATTTCGCAGATCGCTACGGCTTTACCGTTGCCGGGACTGTGGTCGAGAGCTTTAGCTCGGACGCCGCGCCATCCGCCCGGCAGATGGCGGCGCTGGTCGAGCAGATCCGGTCGAGCGGCGCGCCCGCGATCTTTCTGGACGCCTCCGATAATCCCTCCCTGGCCCGGCAGATCGCCGCGGAAACCGGCGTAACGGTCGTCACCAGCCTGCACCTTGAGTCCCTGACCGACGGCCCCCCCGCCGCCTCGTATATCGAGATGATGAAACACAACGTCACGCAGATCGTGGAAGCCCTCCGCTAAAAGAATGAGAAAGTGAGCTTATATGTATCCCCGCACTCGCCATCAGACGAACCAGCCCATCCTGGATGTCCACCATCTGAGCTTCCGCTATAACGGGCGCATGGCCCTGGAAGATGTAACCTTCCATCTACACGAGGGTGAACGCGTCGCGGTCGTCGGGCCGAACGGCGCGGGGAAAAGCACCTTATTCAAGGTCGTCGCCGGCGTTCTGACGCCCACTTCCGGCGAAGTGAAGATTTCCGGCTCGCGGCCGCACGTGCACATCTGCATTGCTTACATCCCGCAGCGCAGCCAGGTCGATTGGAACTTTCCCGTCAATGTCGCGGATGTGGTGATGATGGGGCGCTCGGCAAAGCTCGGCCCGCTGAACTGGCCGCACAAGAAGGACTGGGACCACGTCCGCCACGCGCTCGAAACGGTGGAGTTGTCGGACCTTGCATCCCGCCCGATCAACCAGCTCTCGGGCGGGCAGCAGCAGCGCATGTTCATTGCCCGCGCCCTGGCCCAGGAGGCCGAGCTCATGCTGATGGACGAGCCGCTGAACGGCCTGGATACACCCTCCCAGGAAGGTCTCCTCTCTCTCCTGGACAGGCTCAAGCAGGAGCATGTCACCGTCATGGTCGCAACGCATGACCTCGAGCAGGCTGCGGATCATTTCGACCGGATCATGCTGCTCAACCGCCGCCTCATCGCATTCGGGAACCCGGAGAGAGTCTTGCAGACCGGTAACCTGCTTATGGCCTATGGCGGGAGATTACGCTCTGCGAATGGCGATCAGGTATTGGCTGTTGATGATTGCTGTGACGATGTGGAACATGGCCACGGTCATTGACTTTCTGCTTCAGCCTTTATCCTACGAATTCATGCAGCGCGGCATGATCGCCGCGGTCCTGGTCGGGATCGTCTGCGCGGTCGTCGGGTCTTACGTTGTCCTGCGCGGCATGGCCTTCTTTGGCGATGCCCTGGCGCATACTATCCTGCCCGGGATTGCACTGGGTTACCTCGTCAGCGGCGGGGCGCGCGAGCCGCTCTTCTGGTGGGCACTGGGGACGGCCGTTGTCGCCGCGCTGGGCATCGGCGCGGTCAGCAGGAACGCCGAGATCAGGGAGGATACCGCTATCGGGATCATCTTCGCGGGGATGTTCGCCCTCGGCATCGCCTTGATCTCCACGGTCCGCAGCTACGCGGTGGATCTGAGTCATTTCCTGTTCGGGGATGTGCTGAGCGTATCCGTCCAAAGCTTATTGCTGATCGTGCTCTTCGGCGGGCTCGTCCTGGTGACCATCTTCGCGTTCTACAAGGAGTTCACGACCCTCTCTTTCGACCCGATCCTTGCCGCGACCCTGCGGCTGCCCGTGGGGGCCCTTAACAATCTCCTGCTGGCGCTGATCGCGGTGACCGTGGCGGTCTCGCTGCAAACCGTCGGCGTAGCCCTGATGGTCGCCATGCTCGTCACGCCCGCGGCGACGGCCTACCTGCTCACGCGCCGCCTCTCCCGGATGATGATCCTGGCCGCAGTCTTCGCCTCTCTCTCGGGGGTGATCGGCCTGTATCTCTCGTACTACCTGAGCATCGCCTCCGGCGCGGCCATCGTGCTCACAGCGACTTTATTTTTCATCATCGCGCTTGGATGGAAGAAGTTCAGCAGGGCATAGCAAATCAGCACATTAGAGTCAGTGGGGGTATTATCGGCACATGACGATTTCATGCTATTGAATCCCGTATTGGAAAATAGTACAATGCTCTCAAGTAGAGGATTCGCATTACGCAAGGCTATCACTGTTGACCGAGCCACGAGTGGAAAGCTCGCGGTTTTCTCTTGCCGGAGAGAAGGTCTCGTCCGGTATCGTTTCCGCAAGGAGGTTTCCCATGTCCAAAACAAATGCTCAGGTCGTGCAAGAGTATATCGAGGAGGTGTTGAACCACAAACATTTCGACCGCGTCTTCGAGTACTGCACAGAAGACTGCGTCCTCCATGCGCCACCTTATGTCGGTCTTGGCCTTAATTTCGATGATCGTTCCGGCGATAAGGTCCTTCTATTAGATATCGCGCCAAACAGTCCTGCCGCAGGAAATTTGCAGGCAGGAGATGAAGTTGTGCGTGTGACCGACGGTGCGAAAACCTGGGAGACCTTCAAGGACTTGAAGAGCGGATTGTGGGGCCTGGAGGACTCCTTTTCACAGCTCAAGCAACTAGGATACCAAATCCACGAGCCTGTGGTGCAAGAAGCAGGGTAGCAGAGCAGCCCATGGCCACGAAAACAGATTCGATTGAAATCAGCGATGCACCGGCCATCCCGGGGCTTGGCTTCCGGCATTTCCGCGGTCCGAGCGACTATCCACACATGGTCGCCGTGATCATGGCAAGCGTAGAAGCCGATCAAATCGAGCACGTTGAAACGGTGGAAAAGACTGCCAACACGTATGAGCATCTGAGCAATTCCGATCCCTATCAGGATATGATCATCGCCGAAATCGACGGCGAGGTGATCGGTTACTCGCGGGGAGAGTGGTTCGAGGAGGCGGATCCACGCGCCTATATGTATATATTCAACGGGTTTCTGGCCCCTGCTTGGCGGCGGAAGGGCATCGGCCGGGTTATGCTGCTCTGGATGGAGAGCCGTTTGCGTCAGATCGCCGCCGGGCATCCCGCTGATCAGTCGAAGTTCTTCGAAGCGTTTGTCAGCCAGCACGAGGTGGGCCGAGCGGCCCTGTTAGAGAAGGAAGGCTATCGTCCCATCCGCTATTTTTTTGAGATGGTGCGCCGGTCGCTCGAGGATATCCCGGACTTCCCCCTGCCGGACGGACTGGAGGTGCGTCCCGTCCTGCCCGAACACTACCGCCTCATTTGGGACAGCGCCAATGAAGCCTTTCAGGACCATTGGGGATTCGCGCCGCCCACAGAGCAGCATTATCAGGAATGGCTGGGCAACACGACCATCTTCCAGCCAGATATATGGCAGATCGCCTGGGACCAGCAAACGAATCAGATCGCCGGGCAGGTGCGGACGTTCATTGACCATGCCCAGAATGAAAAAATCAATCGCAAGCGCGGCTATACGGAGTTCATCAGCGTTCGGCGGCCCTGGCGCAGACGCGGGCTGGCGCGCGCCCTCATTGTCCGCAGTCTCCAGGCGCAAAAAGAACAGGGCATGACCGAATCGGCTCTGAATGTTGACAGTGAAAACCTGAGCGGCGCGCTCCATATTTACGAAGACTGCGGGTTTCGTGTGGTGAAACAGAATACCATCTATCGCAAGCCACTCTAGGGTTTCCCTGTGCGACTTTTGTTCCCAGGAGACGTATATTAATCCCGGAGGTTGAAATGTCCACAGATTCGAAACGTATCCCCTGGTATCTCTGGCCCTTCGCGGCGATCTGGAAATTACTGGCGGTCATCGTCGAGATGACAGGCCGGCTGCTCGCGATGATCATCGGCATCCTTCTGATGATCGTCGGCGTGCTCGTCAGCCTGACGATCGTCGGCGCGATCATCGGGATCCCGCTTGCCATCGTGGGCCTGCTGCTCCTGCTGAGAGGTATTTTCTAAACAAGCCGAACCGCAAAGAGCGCGAAGCTACGCAAAAGTCTTCGTGCTCTTTGCGATAGATATGGGGGAGTTTAAAGTCTCCCGACGAGGGGAGTCGTCGGTCTCCATTTTTAATTTTACGGGGTGTTTACTTTGGGCTGCGGTCCGCGCTTTCGAAGCGGGATCAGGACCCGGTCCCGCAGAGAAGCGACGGCCTTCCGCACCTGCGGGATGCGCATGACCAGCAGCAGGAGGATCACCACCGCATAGATTAGCGGCAGGATGATCTCTCCCTGCAAACGGAAGAAGTCGCCTTTCTTGCCCCAGGCGTAGTGCAGGGCGGCCAGCGGCGCAATCAGATAGATGATTTTGTGCAGGCGCTTCCAGTTCTTGCCGAGCCGCTTCTTCCAGATGTCGAAGGAGGTGAACGCAAGCGGGACGAGCATCAGGAACGCCAGCATCCCCACCACAATGTAAGGCTTCTCGAAGATCGTCTGCAGGATCAGACTCCAGGCCAGACCGTAATCCAGGTCGATGAAGATGATCACATGGATCGTCGCGTACAGGAACGCGTACAGGCCGAGGGCGCGGCGGCGCTTGATCAGCTCACGCCAGCCAAAAAGGTTGTTAAGCGGCGTGCAGGCCAGCGACAGGACGAGCAGTGTGATGGCGTGGCGTCCCGTGCGCTGCTCCATCTCCTGGATCGGGTTGGCGGAGAGATTGCCGGTCGCCATGTCGAAGAGCAGGTGCACGAGCGCAGACCAGGCATAGAGGTGCACGGCGATCTGGAGAGGGGTAAAACGTTTGAAAAGATGCTTCATTCTGTTGCTTGGGCGTTCTCGCCGCCGGGGACGGCGGCCGGAGCGCCATTAGTAATTTTCCACCAGATCCATGCCTTCGTAAAGGTGGGCGACCTGCTCGGCATATCCGTTGAACATCAGGGTCGGGCGCCGTCCCAGTTCCCCGATGCGCCGCTCGGAGGCCTGCGACCAGCGCGGGTGCGGGCGCTCGGGATTTACGTTGGAATAGAAACCATACTCATGCGGGCCGACCGTGTTCCACAGGGTGGAAGGCTGCTCGGCGACCAGCTCGATCTTGACAATCGACTTGATCGATTTGAACCCGTACTTCCATGGGACGACGAGCCGGATCGGCGCGCCGTTCGGGTTGGGCATCGGCATGCCGTACAGGCCGGTTGCCAGGATCGCCAGGTCGTTCATGGCCTCGTCCAGGCGCAGGCCTTCCTGGTAGGGCCACGGGTAGAACGGGCTCTTCTGGCCGCGCATCTCCTCGGGACGGTGCAGCGTCTCGAACCGGACATATTTCGCGTCCGAGGTCGGTTCCACTTCCTTCAAAAGGCTCGCGAGCGGGAAGCCGTTCCACGGGATGACCATGCTCCAGGCTTCGACGCAGCGCAGGCGATAGATGCGCTCCTCCTGCGGGAACCTGCTGAGCAGATCCTCGATGCCATACGTCTTCGGGTTGTTCACCAGGCCATAGACTTCTACCGTCCACGGGCTGGTTGTGAAGTTCTTCGAAAGCGGGTTGACAGCTTCCTTGTCCGTGCTGAACTCATAGAAGTTGTTATAGTTGGTGATGTCTTCGAACGAGTTGGCCGGGTCGCCGAGCTCGTCGCGTTTGTCCGAGGCCGGGACGACGGGTGCTTCGCCGTCATCGGTTCCCGACGCGTCGGGCGCGCAGGCGGCCAGGAGGGCGGAACCGGACAGGATGCCCGCGGCCTTGAGGAACTCGCGCCGCGAGAGATAGAGCGAATACGGCGTGATCTCGGATGATTTGACGGGGATGGATTTGAATTTGTTGTCCATAATTACCTCTTAATACTCCTCTTCCAATAATACCCTGATATTCTCTTCGGTCTCTTTATATCGACCCTCGCCGATATGGACATAGCGGATGCGGCCCTGCTTGTCGATCAGGAAGAGCGCGGGCCAGTAATGATTCTTGTACGCCCGCCAGGTGACGCCCTCGTTATCCTGCGCAACCGCGTATTGAATGTCGAACCGGGCGATCGCTGCTTTCAGGTTATCGAGGTCTGCCTCGTACGCGAACTCCGGATAGTGATTGCCGATAATGACAAGCCCCTGGTCTTTATATCTCTCATGCCACTCCTTCAGCGCAGGCATAACGTTCTGGCAGTTGATGCAGCCGAACGTCCACATCTCGACGATCACCACTTTGCCGCGCAGGTCCGCAAGGCGCAGGGGCCCTTCGACGTTCAGCCAGACCTCGTTGGCCAGCTCGGGCGCGGGGCCAAGGTCCGGGAGGAGAGAGGCCTTTAACGCGGCAGGCTGCGACTCTCCCTGCGGCGTGCTGCGCGAGGCACATCCAAAGAGAAGCAAGGCGATCAATCCAAACATTGGCGAAAGTGAGCGTTTCATCCTCAGCCTTCCTGATGGGCTGATTCTAAAGAAACTTCCTTACGAAAAGCTTACGTGAAGATGAAAAGACCCTAAACATTCAGGGGATATGGAACGTGAGCTGCGTGCCCCTGCCCGGCTCGCTCTCGACCCGGATATCGCCCCCGTGCGCTCGGATGATCCCGCGCGCGATGGCCAGACCCAGCCCGGCGCCGGTGCCGCGGCTGCGCGACCGCGCAGCGTCGCCGCGGTAGAAGCGCTCGAAGATGTGCGGGAGGTCCTCGGTGCGGATGCCCTCGCCCGTGTCGCTCACGGTGGCTTCCACGCCCGCGCCGGTCCGCCGCACGCGCACGCCGACGCGGCCTTCGGGCCGGGTATGCCGGAGCGCATTGCCGATCAGGTTATTGAGGACGCGGCCGATCGCCTGCGTATCCATGTAGACGGGATCCACACCTGGCTCCACCCGGCCCTCGAGCATCACGCCCTGCTGCTTGGCCAGCTCGGCAAAACTCTCGAGCGTATCCGAGACGAGGTCGTTGAGCGAAGCCGGGGCGCGGTTGAGCGGGAAGCCGCCTGCGTCGAGCTGCGCCATCTGGAAGAGATCGTCGATTAGCCCGGAAAGCGAGCGGACGTCGCGCTGGGCGGTGTGCAGATAACGCTGGACCGTTTCGGGGTCGTCCACGATCCCGTCGGAGAGGGCCTCCAGGATGGCGCGCATGGAGGTTAGCGGCGTCTGCAGGTCGTGGCTCACCCAGGCGATCAGGTCGCGGCGCAGGCTCTCGAGCTCGCGCTGCTTGCGGTCGGCGGCCTGCAATTGTTCCGCCATGCGGTTGAAGGTGGCGGCCAGCGCGCTGACCTCGTCGCGTCCCTGCACCGGAACGCGCGTCTGCAGGTCGCCCTGCGAGAGCTTTTCCGCCGCCTCCTTGAGCAGGTCGATGCGCTCGGTTACTGTGCTCGAGAGGAAGTAACCCAGGATCATTGCAATCCCGCCGGCAAACACCAGCAGGACGATCGCCAGCAGCAGGTCGTGCTGGCTGGCGAACATCAGCTCGGCAGAGAACCAGACGTTGAAGAAGGTCAGCAGGCTGGAGAGCGCATACCCGCCGAGCAGGGTCCAGCGCAGGGTCGGAGACGAGTGGATCCAGCCGAAGCGATAGGCAGCCGCGCCGGCGAGTGCAGAAATAAATGCAGTAATACTCAGAAACAGAGCCATCAACCCCAATTCGTTTGGCGGCGGAGCCATGAGCAGCTTAAAGAAGCCCAGCGAGACGGCCAGGATGAGCAGGACGCCAAGCGCCAGGCGTGCCAGCATGGGAGTACGGGAGAAGGATAATTTCATGGCTCGAACTTATACCCAACACCCCAGACGGTGAGCAACCGCACGGGGTTGGATGGATCTTCTTCGATCTTCTCGCGCAGGCGCCGCACGTGGACGGTGACCGTGCCGGGATCGATATACTGCGCGCCGCCCCAGACGCGTTCGAGAAGCTGGTCGCGCGTAAAGACCTGCTTCGGGTGCCGGGCCAGCAGGTAGAGCATGTCGAACTCCTTGACGGTCAGCTCGACCTCTGCATTTTTGACCGTGACCGCGCGGCTGCCCGGGTCGATGACCAGCCCGTCGAAGGACAGCGGGCGCCCGGCCTGCACTTCGCCCACCTCCTGCCCGAGGCGCCGAAACACGGCCCGGACGCGGCTGACCAGCTCCTGGGGGCTAAACGGCTTGACAACATAATCGTCCGCGCCCATCTCGAGCCCGGCGATGCGATCGATCTCCTCGCGGCGCGCTGTCAGCATGATGACCGGCACGTTGGAGCGCTCGCGCAGCCAGCGGATGAGCGAGAGACCGTCCACCTCGGGGAGCATCAGGTCGAGGATCACGAAGTCCGGCGGCTGTCTCTCAAGGATGTTCATCGCCTGCTTGCCGTTCGAGGCGATCTGCACGTTGTAGTCGGCCCGCTTGAGATACAGGCTGACCACCTCGGCGATGCTGGCTTCGTCCTCGACGACCAGGATGGTTTTTGCGTTCATATCCGCTCTAATCATAATCGAACAGGCCCTGGAAGAGATTAACAGAGTCTTACATAAAGGATGCAACGACTTATCATCCCCGGAAGGGACCCAGTGTTGCTCTCATACCTGGTACCAAAGTCGGGAGATGGCGCCGCATTGGACTCCGGTAATACTCTAAAACAAAGGGCTCCTCGATGCTTCGAAGAGCCCGGATGATTCACGCTGCGTCCTGCGTAATCGAAGCACAGGCACACCACAACACCGCGCTTCGACTGCGGTCTGCGACTTCGCTCAGAGCTCCGCTCAGCACGAGGCAGAAAGGCTATTCCTTCCCAAACGATTCGAGCGCGGCCTCCCGGCTCTCGTACATCGGGATGTTCTGCAGGAAGCCCGTGATGCCGAGCACGTTATAGATCTGCGGCGGCGCGTTGCACAGCTTGAGGTGGGCCACCTTGAGCTGGTCCTCCCTGGGCGTGAAGATCTGGTAGACCTTCTGCAGGGCGCGCATGCCTGCGCTGGTGAGCGTATCCAGGTCGCTCATGTCGATCAGCAGGTAGCGTGCGCCCTCGTCGTGCGCCAGGCGGGCGGTCTCGAGCAGCTGACCCTCGCCCTGCGCGTCCAGCCAGCCGCTGACGTTGAAGACGGTCACCGGCACATTGGCCTGCACCTGCTCGGATACGATTCTCAAGTCACTGTTCATGGGTTCCTCCTCCCGGGAAAGCGCCCGCGCGGGGCTGGATGGTACCGCTTTCCCGCCTCATAATTCTTCGGCCTCACACCAGCCTGACGGAGGCCGCGTCGATGAAGCCGCGCTTGTTGTTGCTGGCCTTGACATGCAGCCATTTGCCGGCCGCGCCGACCTTGGGGGCCGCCCTGGCGGCATCCTCCACTACCACTAGCCGGGCATTGTTCTTCTCGGTGGAGACGATCTTGCCCCGCCCGTAATTGGAGGTGTAGACCGGCACGCCGCTCCTACGGACCCGGACGACCAGCTTCGACTTCTTAGGAGGGGTCTCCGCGGCAGGCTCGCTCACTTCTGCCTGAGGCTCGGCGGCGGTCTCGGTCGTCTCGGGGTAGATCTCGCCCGGGACGCGCTCCAGGTACCAGGCCGCGACCAGGCCCTTGTTGCCCTTCGGGGTGCGGACGCCGACCCACTGGTTGATCATGCCGATCTCGCGCCAGCCGCCGGGCTCGGTGATCGCCAGCAGCGTCCCCGCCGGGACCACCTCGACGATGTTGGCCTTGCTGGAGGTGTCCTCGGTCTTGCGGACGTTGAGGCCCGCGGTCACGTCGCTCTTGACCCGGGCGCGCGGCCCGGTCGCAGCGGGGGCAGGCCTGGGTTCTTCCTCCGGAGTCGTTTCGGGGGCGGTTGGCACCGATTCCCCGGGCAGCTGGATCCGGCCGTCCGCGTTCACATTCTCGAACATCACGATCTGCATGATCGAGCGCTGGAGCGGGCTGCCGTGGCTGTAGCGCGGCATGAGATAGGTTTCCTTGTTGACGTCCTTCTGGTAGGGCCAGGGGTCGAGCATCAGGTAGTCGTTGCCCTTGCGGCCGATCAGCAGGACGTAGTGCGAGAGGTAGCCGGGTGCAGCCGTGCTGTCCACGGCGACGATGACGGGCTGGCCCTTTGCCAGAGCCGCGTCGATCTGCGCCAGGGGTGCGGGCGTGTCGTGGCACTTGATGATGGACGGGGAACGGATCTCCGGATGGAGCTGGCTGACCGAATGCCAGCGGATACCCGAGCCGGCGAAGCCGCCGATCTTCTTGAGCTTCTCGTTGAGGGACTTGGGCGTCTCGGTGAAGCCGTGGCCGCTCAGCATCATCGCGACGCTGGTCAGCGCGCAGCCGACATAGCCGATCGTATCGGACTTCTGCTCGCTCAGGCCGAGCCGATCGTCCTTCCACTTGGGATCGTTCTGGGAATAATAGACGAGCTTGAACGGCATGGTAACCTCCTGAATGTGTTGGGGACGATGGGGGTGATTATACTCTTGGATAGGCACGCCGGAAGAGGCAAGGTCCTGAACCGGTGAAGTGGAACCGCCACACTCGATTTACTACACTTGGACATCCGCTTAGCCGCCCGGCGGCACACCTGCCCCGGACGCAGGTGCCGGGGAGTACAGGCGGGCAAATCGCCGAACGCAAGCAGGCGGCTCGCCCAGCTTGTTAATTCTCTTCGCGAGCTTCGCGCTTCAAAACTTTCGTTTGAGTCACGTGCGAGAAAATCACAACGGATTTCGTATGATAAGATTTCCCCATGGACTATTCCAGGATCACCGACGATCTCTTCATCGGCACCACACCGACCGTCCCTGACTACGAGCATCTGCGCGAATTGGGCGTGCGGCTGGTGATCAACATGCGCTGGGAGTTCCGCCCGCCGCCCGATTCGTTCGAGCCGCCATTGACCTTTCTCTGGCAGCGGACCTTCGATAGCCCTGTGATTCCCATCCCGATGCAGGCCCTGCACCGCGGGGCACGGGCCGCGCTGGAGACGATCGGCGCGGGCGGGAAGGTCTACGTCCACTGCGCGGCGGGACGTCACCGCGGGGTGGCAATGGGCTCGTGTGTCCTGATCGCGCAGGGATATGACGCGCACACGGCGATGAAGCTGGTCATGGAGCGCCGCCGGGTGGCCGATCCGCATATCTTTTATATCCGCAATCGCATCCTGCGTTTTGCGCGCGAATGGAATGGGGGCTTGTAAGGGCGAGGTGCTTTCGCCCACGACAGGAAGCCCCACCCCTACAAATGCTTGTGCACCTCCGCGCCTTTCCGGCTGATCCTCAATTGGAGGACTCTTGAATGCAGACCAGCTTGTGCGAAGGCCTGCTTCCCCGCTTCGCCAATGGCCGCCTCGCGTTTCGACGAGAACGCGATCAAGCTGGGACCTGCCCCTGATAACGCGACCGCTGCCGCGCCTGCCCGTTTCATTGCTTCCATGGCAGCCTGCGCGCCGGGGATCAAGGGAATGCGATATGGCTGGTGCAGCCGATCGTCCATCGCTTCGCTGAGCATATTCAAATCTCCCAGGCGAAACGCTTCCGTCACGATGACTGCCCGGCTGATGTTATAGATCGCATCCCTGCGCTCCACCTGCTCCGGCAGAAGGGCGCGCGCCTGTCCGGTGGGGAAATCGAAGTCGGGGAACACAACGGTAATGTAGATCGGCGTCTGTTGGCCGGTGAGGGTCAATCGAGAGGAGACGACATGGCTGTCATGGATGATCGAGGCGACCAAACCTCCAAGCATAGCGGGCGCGACGTTATCGGGATGTCCCTCGGTTTCGATCGCAAGTTTAAGAATCTCCTCGCCCGAGAACGGCTCTCCGAGCAGCGCATTTGCGCCGAGCATGCCCGTCAGCAGCGCCGCGGAACTGGAACCCAGACCGGAGCCGAGCGGTATGCGGTTGGTGCACTTAATTTGCATGCCATCGCATGGTTTGGCGGCCAGCCGATAGACTTGCAGGGCGGCCTCCACGATCGCGTTGTTCTCGTCAGTCGGAAGGGAATCCTTGCCTTCGCCTCCGATCGTCAACGAAATCTGCTTGTTACCTGTGGGAATAAATTCGGTCTCATTCCACAAATCGAGGGCAAGGCCGAGGGCATCGAACCCGGGACCGAGGTTGGCCGTTGTGGCAGGGACTTTGACGAGAACTCTCATAATTCCAACGCACACCCTCTCACCATCAATGTCACAAAGCGCACAAAGAAGATCTTCTTAAAATCCTTCGTGCGCTTGCTGTCACTTCGACATGCTCAGTGCCAGCCTTTGTAGTAACACGTGTTACCCCAAGATCACTTCTTCCAGCGCGTCCAGGCGCGGCGGGACGATCAGTGGTTTATGCATATCCTTCGTGATGATATCGGGATCCTTCAGTCCATGACCCGTACAGATCGCGACCACGCGTTTGCCATCCACTTTGAACTTTCCATTTACAGCCTCCATCGCCAGACCGGCAAGACCTGCAGCGGATGCCGGCTCCACCCAGATGCCCTCGAGCTGCGCGAGCATCTTTTGCATATGGAGGATTTGTTCATCGCTCACCGCGATGATCCGCCCCCCGGATTCTTCCGCGGCCTGCAAAGCCTGTTCGCCGCGCGCCGGCTTGCCAATGCGGATCGCGGTCGCGACCGTCTCGGGGTTTTCGATGGAATGCCCCACCACGAGCGGCGCGGCCCCTGCGGCCTGGACACCCAGGATGTGCGGCAGGCCCGTGTATTGCATCTGGTCATATTGCTTGAAGCCGGCCCAGTAAGATGTGATGTTGCCGGCGTTGCCCACCGGCAGGCATAACCAATCTGGCGCGGACCCGAAAAGATCGCAAATCTCGAATGCGGAAGTCTTCTGCCCCTCGATGCGGTACGGGTTGATCGAATTCACCAGAGCGATAGGATACTTATTGGTCAATTCGACGACCATGGTCAGCGCATCGTCGAACGAGCCGTCGATCTGGACGACCTGCGCGCCGTAGGCAAGCGCGCCGGCGAGCTTGCCGGCCGCGACTTTGCCCTGTGGAATCAGCACAATGGACTTCATCCCCGCCCGGGCCGCGTAGGCCGCCGCGGAGGCCGCGGTGTTGCCGGTCGAAGCGCAGATCACAGTCATTGCGCCGCGCCCCAGCGCCTCGCTGACGGCTGCCGTCATACCCCGATCTTTGAACGAGCCCGTTGGATTGAGTCCTTCATACTTTATGAACAGCTCGAAGTCGCCGAGCTGGCGGGACAGATTCCCGGCTTTGATCAGAGGCGTATTCCCCTCCAGCAGGCTCACGGCCCGTGTATGAGACGGAAGGTCGAGCAGGATTCCGTATTTATGCAGGACTCCCTGATAATTCATGCTGCGAGTGTAGCATAAAAAATTCAGCCTTGCTTAATTTTTTCTGGATATACTTCTGCTCGATGGATCGCATATGGATTTGTATTTTATTGGTGTGTGTTCTGGCGGCTGCCTGCGAAGCCGAACCGACGCCTGCGCCTACGATCCCCCCGGTTCAGTTCTTTCCCGAACCCATCCATACATCGTCGCGGGATACCACTCCTGTACCTTCGCCCACGCACGCATCGAAACGCGACACAACCATTACGCCTCCGGTCGCGCCCACATCGACGCCTCGAACAGTTCTCAGAACTTCTGAGCCAAACTCCTCGGCCTGGAAAGACTTGCCCGTTATCCCTACCGAGGTCGATCCCAGCCTGAGTAGGATCTATGAACGGGGGTTGAGGCTTGGGAACGATCCGCATGCGTTCTCGATCTTCGGGGACTGCCAGACCCGGCCGGGTGAATTCTTCGGCGTGTTGGAAACAGACCCGCTTGTCTTCGAAACGCTTCCGGTAGAGCTGCAGGAGACCGTGTCGCACTTTGAAGGCTCATTCACCCGCGAAAGCTCCACCTCACAGGACGGCACCACCCCCGGCTCGTTGTTGTGGACGCAGTGGCACCGCGGCCAGTTTGGCTGTACCTTTGCAGAGACGCCGGTGGCGTGTGAGCTGCGCGTCCACCGCCCCTCGTTTGTGATCATCCAGATCGGCACGCATTTCGAGTCGCGCAATACGGAATATCTGCGCAAGATCATTTTGCAGTTGCTGGACGCGGGCGTTGTGCCGATCCTTGCCACCAAGGCCGATAATCGCGAAAAGGACGAGCGCATCAACCGTGACATGGCTCTGCTCTCAGATGAATACGATCTGCCTCTGTGGAATTTTTGGGCTGCGGTCTCCGACCTGCCAAACCGCGGGCTGTACACCCGCGAGGACCGTCCTCTACAGGGCCCAATCTATCTCACAGAAGAAGCGGCGGAGCGTCACCGCATGACCGGCCTGGCCGCTCTCGATGCCGTCTGGCGGGCGGTGACCGGGGAATGAATCGATCCCTACAAGGATTATCCTTTTAACGGCGGCGCGTCCTGATCGTATACGAACACCTGAATATCCAACCCTTCATTATTCAGCAAATCAATCGCGGGCTGGAAGGTCGCGTCCTTGATCTTTTGCATATCTCTCGCGGGCGCAAACACGCTCAGACGGGCCTCTTCATCGGACATCTTCACAGCCTTGATCTCTGCACTCGGACAGGCGGCTTTGATCCTGTCCGCCATCTCTTTGATGGCATCTTCAAGAGTCATCCATACTCCATCTGATCATTCACTTCGCCATCTTCACGATGGTCACACCGGCGCCGCCCTCGTTATCCTTTGGCTCTTCGAACGATGCGACGTACGCGCTTTCCTTCAGCGCACTGCGGACAGCCTCGCGCATCCTGCCGGTGCCTTTGCCGTGCACGATCCGTACGAACAGCAATCCTGCAGAATAGGCGCGCTCCAGATATCGTTCCAACTCATCGAGTCCCTCGTCCACCAGCTTGCCGCGCAGGTTCAGCTCGATACCAGGCGATCGCGTGCCGCTCACTGCTGCCCGTCCGCTGGCTTCCATGGGCTGCTTTTTTTCTTGCGGACTTTCTTCCTCACGGACTTTCCTCATCAGATCAGCCAGCCGCGCCCGGACCCGCAAGCTCCCAATCTGGACCTCCGCATCCGACTCACCCAGGGCAGTCACCACCCCATCCGCGTTCAGCGTGCTGACGGTGACCCGCTCCCCGAGCTTGAACCCGGCAGAAGGACTTGCGTCCTTTGGCATTTGGCGCACAACCGGCGCTTCTATTTTCTCTTCGATCTCCTCGACCTTTTCCTCGATCTCTTTCAAAGCTTCCAGGGGCTGCCGGGCTTTCTTGAGCTGTGACCTCAGGGACTCGATGTTCTTCTTCAACACCGCAACCTCGAGCTCACCTTCGGCGCGCGCTTTCGCCAATACATCCCGCCTTTCGTCTTCGATCTTTTCGAGCCGTTTTTCAAGATCCCTGGTCTGCGCTTCGAGCCGGTCGCGGGCTCGTTCCAGTTTCTGGCGTTCGCGTGAAGTGCGGTTGCGTTCCTTACGGATATCGTCGAGCAGCTTATCGGCACGCAGGTCGTCGGGATGGATCTCTCCTTTGGCGGAGTCAATGATCGGCTGGGGAAGTCCGAGCCGCTGTGCGATCAGCAGCGCGTTCGAGCGCCCGGGGAGTCCAATGGTTAGATGGTAGGTCGGCCGCAGAGTCTGGATATCGAATTCCAAGGAGGCATTGACCACACCCTCTGTGGAATGCGCAAACGTCTTCAGTTCGGGATAATGCGTTGCGACGAGCGTCGTGCAGCCGGTTTGGAGCAGGTGGTTGAGGATGGCACGTGCCAGCGCCGCGCCCTCCTGCGGGTCGGTGCCCGCGCCGAGTTCATCAAAAATGACGAGCGAGCGGTGATCGATCTGCTTGAGGATACGGATGATGTTCGTGATGTGACCGCTGAACGTACTGAGCGACTGCTCGATGGACTGCTCATCGCCGATATCGGCATAGACCGCATGGAAACACGGCAGCTCCGACCCGCTCTGGGCAGGGATATGCAGCCCGCTCTGGGCCATGAGCGCCAACAAGCCGACAGTTTTCAAGGAGACCGTTTTGCCGCCGGTGTTCGGTCCTGTGATGATAATGGCGCGCGTGCCGGGTCTCGGGTCGACGTCGATGGGGACGACGGTTTGCGGATCGAGTAATGGATGACGAGCCTCGATCAGGCGAATTGACGGTTTACGATTGTCGATTTCGGATTGGCTTTTTGTACTCTTCTGCCTTCCATTTTCTATCTTTTGAAGGATTGGCTCACTGGCTTTCAACTCCTCCGCGTACTTCGCCTTCGCAAAGATAAGATCGAGCATGGCGAGATTCTCGAGGCCGTAGGTCAGCTCTTCACGATGTTCGCCTATCTGCGCCGAGAGCTGGTACAGGATGCGCCGTTCTTCGTCGCGTTCCTGCAATTCCAGCTCGCGGACTTTATTGTTGAGCTCCACAACGGGCAATGGCTCGACGAACAGCGTCGCGCCGCTGGAGGATTGGTCGTGGACGACGGCCTTGATCTGTCCCTTGAACTCCGCCCGCAGCGGGATGACGTAGCGTCCGTCGCGCTGGGTGATGATCGGTTCCTGCAATTTGGAGGCGGAGTCGGTGAGATATTTTTGCAGGCGCGACATCAACCGGTCGTGCGCGATCTTGATCTCGCGCCGGAGTGCCGCCAGTTTCGGGGACGCGGAATCCAGCACCTCGCCGCGCTCGGAGAGCACGCGCGTGATCGCATCGACGATCCCGTGCGATTCCGGCAGGCCCGCCGCGATCTGGGCGAGGCGCGGGTACTCGTCCATCTTCCGCTCGAGCGAGCGCTTCAATTCACGGCACGAGATCAGCGTGGATTTGACGTCCAGAAGCTGCTGCGGGTCGAGCACACCGCCGCGCGCCGCCAGGTCCGCTGCCGGGCGGATATCATGCGCGCCGCCGATGCCGATATCCTGCACGGAAAACAGCCTGCGCGCTTCACTGGTTTCAGCGAGGCGAGCAAGTGCGAGATCATAAGAATCTGTCGGCTCGAGGGCGCGCGCCAGTTCCATCGAGGCTGAGAAATCGCAGAACCCTCTCAACCGTTCGAGGATCTTTGGGTACTCGAGGACTTGCAGTGTTTTTGCATCCATTGCGTGAGGAATTTAACCACAACCCCCTCACAAGAGCAAGCGGAAAAGTCTAGCTTGGCTACAGGTCTCGCATCACTCGCGCCTGGACCGGCTCACTGATCCCTTTTAGCTCCAGGGTGCGCGACTCCAGATCGCTGCCATCGATGCCGGCTGCCCGGAGCGCTTGCTCGCTCAGGATGATCTCACCCGCCGCGGCTTTGGAAGCAAGGCGGGCAGCCAGATTCACCTCATCGCCGATTGCAGAGATTTCGGTCAGACCTTCTGCCGCGCCCATCGCGCCAAAGAACGCGACCCCGGAATGCACACCGATACCAACCGGGATCCGCTGCCGACGCATTTCCGCTAACAGCTTTTGGGCGACTTTTATGGTTCGCTCTACGTAGTTTGGGCCTGCAAACCCTGCCCCCCAAAAAGCTGCCACAGAATCACCGGCTAGTTTTTCCACCAGGCCATCTTCTTCAACAATGATTTTCGTCGCGCCGGTGTAAAACCGGTTGATCAGCCGGCTGAATTCTGTCGGGCTCATTTGCTCGGAGAGCGCCGTGGAACCGCGCACATCTATAAACAACATGGACATTTCGACCTCGGCGCCCCCGGGGAATTCGCGTGAGGCCACCTCGCACAGGTTACAGTAACGCGGGTTGAGGGCAGAGCGTTGTTTGCCGAACAAGGTCCGGGCAATGAGACCGCCAACTCCCTGAAAGGGCGCATTACAGAACTTGCAGCGAGGATCACGAGGAAGCACGCGGAAGATCCGGCGCAGACTCTTGTCGACAGCAAACGCATTGGTACTGAACCAGAACCACCATACATTGCCTACATCCATAGATTTCTTATTACTCATCTTCAAGACAATTCTCCATATTTGATCTTTCGCACAGACAGTCTGTAAGGGATTAAACCACAGAAAAAGTGGAAGAGGTTCTATATAGGAGGTAAAATTCCTGGATTACATTCGTCCGGATTAGACGGATGATTAATATGTTGACGGGAGACCGGCATGCAAAAATTTGGCATTGGTTTGTTGCTGCTTCTGGTAGTTGTGATGGGGCCTGTTCTGGTTGCTCAATTTACACGTTCCGCTCCACGTGCTTATCAGGGTGTGCGTCTTCAAGACCTCCAATATACGGAAGTCTCCTTCCGGAATGAAGCGCAGGACCTGGATCTCGCCGGCATGCTGTTCATCCCTGAAGGCTCGGGGCCGTTCCCTGCCGCGGTGATTATCCACGGCTCGGGCACGAGCCGCCGCGACAACAGCTGGTACCTGACCCTAACGAATCACCTCCGGGTAAACGGCGTTGTCGTCCTCCTACCCGATAAACGCGGCTCCGAGGGATCGGAAGGCAACTGGCGCACATCCAGTATTGAGGACCTGGCGACCGATACGCTCGCCGCCATAGACTTTCTGAAGAGCCAGGATACGGTCGATATTTCCCAGATCGGAATTATCGGCATGAGTCAGGGTGGGTGGATCGCGCCGGTGGTGGCAAGCCAGTCCTCCGATGTTGGTTTTGTGATCGACGTAGTCGGCACATCTTTGCCTGCCTATCAACAGCTGGTTTATGAAGAGAACCATAACCTGCGGGAAATGGGCTTTCTCCCCGGAATTTCCAATCTCATCTCGTATCCATCCACGTTCGTACTCCGGGAGATCACACAAAAGGACTTCTGGGATGCCGTCGGCAATTTCGACCCGCTGCCATACTGGCGTGAGGTCGATGTCCCTGTACTGGTTTTATATGGTAGCGAAGACACAAATGTACCCTCCGAGGCCAGCAAAGCTGCCTTCGAAACATTGAACAAGGACAATATCGAAGTCAGGATCTATGAAGGCTCGGGCCACGCACTCCAGGATCCGCCGGGAACCGGGGATAGGATTTTCCGCGAGGAGGCACTTGCGGACATCACGGATTTCATCCACCGGGTCGTTGCGCCCGCGGCTTGATTTGAATCACTTGGCTTTGTCCGCCAGGCGATGGTTCCCCCACACGATTATTTGATTTTCGTTGCCAGCGCCGCACCGACAATGCCCGCTTCATTCAGGAACTGCGCCGGGATCATCGGCGTTTTGATCTTGAGCAGTGGAAGATATTTCTCGGACTCTTTGCTGATGCCGCCGCCGACGATGAATAGATCGGGCCAGAATAATTTTTCCATTTCAGCCAGGTATTTGTTCAATCTCTTGGCGTACTTTTTCCAGGAAAGATCTTCACGCTGGCGCACCGCATCGGAGGCGCGATGTTCCGCTTCCCTGCCATTCATCTCCAGGTGCCCGAACTCGGTATTTGGCAGCAGGTTGCCGCGATGGAAGATGGCTGTGCCGATGCCTGTCCCCAGAGTGATCATGATCACAGTCCCTCGCTGACCCTTGCCCGCGCCGAACTTCATCTCTGCCAGCCCGGCCGCGTCGGCATCGTTGATCATCGTACAATCACAGCCCGTGACTCTGGTGAATAATTCATCCGCATCTAACCCAACCCACTTTTCCGAGACATTCGCCGCCATCATGGCAACCCCTGTCTTGATGGGCGCGGGGAAGCCGATGCCAATGGGACTCTTCCACTCGAAGCCTCTCGCGATCTCAGCTACAACGTCTGCAATGGGTTCAGGCTCAGCCCCCTTTGGAGTCTTGATGCGGACGCGCTCCGCCAGGAGCTGCCCGGTCCTGATGTCCACCGGCGCGCCCTTGATCCCAGACCCGCCTACGTCAATCCCAAGAATTTGCATGGATGCCTCCTGAATTTTCTGTAGCGTTGAACACCTGCGCCGGGCTCCCGGTACGAAGTATCCTCGAGCGTCCAATCTGTGTTATGCTCCCGCTGCCAACATCGAAACGTTTCACAGGCGCTTATCGTTGTGTTCAGTATGTAGTTTGATAACGATCTAAGGATAAGGATGACAACTGACTTACATTCTCTCAACCTGCGCGAAGAGATTATACAGGCCATTACCGGGCTCGGGTATGCAGAGCCGACGCCCATCCAGGCGGCCATTATCCCCGTGATGCTGCGCGGGGAGGATGTGATCGGCCAGGCGCAGACCGGCACCGGCAAGACCGCCGCCTTCGCCCTGCCCATTCTGCAGAACTTCGAACCGCAGCGTCATGTACAGGCCCTCATCCTCGCGCCGACGCGTGAGCTGGCCCTGCAGGTCGCCGATTCTACCAGCGTATATGGCAAACATCTCGACGTACGCGTGCTCGCGGTCTACGGCGGGCAGCCATACGGCCCGCAGATCAGCAGGCTCAACCGCGGGGTGGACATCGTCGCCGGCACACCCGGCCGCCTGCTCGACCTCATCGAACGGAACGCTCTCAACATCAAGCGCGTGCGGACGGTCGTCCTCGACGAGGCCGACGAGATGCTCAACATGGGCTTCATCGAAGATGTGGAGAAGATCCTGGGCGAGACGCCGCCCGAGCGCCAGACCGCCCTGTTCTCTGCCACCATGCCCCCGCGCATCCGTTCCCTCGCCAAGCGCTTCATGCGGGAACCGCAGCACATCACCGTTAAACGGGATACGCTGACGCTT
>DASTFG010000282.1:0-5283 GCA_035708785.1 Anaerolineales bacterium | reverse complement strand
AGCCGGTGGGTAATCAACAGGCACGTTCTGCCGCGGATCGTTTCGAGGAGAGTCCCCAGCACTTGTTTCTCTGTCTGCGGATCCAGATTGGCAGTGGGTTCATCGAAGATCAGAATCGGGGCATCTTTTATGAGAGCGCGTGCGATCGCAAGTCTTTGGCGCTCACCACCCGAAAGCCGTAGACCCTGTTCGCCGATCAGCGTTTCGTATCCCTTTGGCAGACCGGCGATAAACTCATGGATTTGTGTCGCGCGCACCGCAGCTTCCAACTCCTCTGGGCTCACCGATGGGCGGGCGAAACGAAGATTCTCGCGGATGCTCGTATTGAAGAAGTGACTGTTCGATGGGACAAGAGCGAAGCATTTCCGGACTTCATCCTGATCCAGCTGCCTGAGCAATTGGCCGCCCAATCTGATCTCTCCCGTTTCGTAATCCCAAAATCTGAGCAATAGGTTCGCGATGGTGCTTTTCCCGGCGCCGCTTGGGCCGACGATGGCGATAGATTTGCCAGCAGGAACTTTGAAACTTATATCCTGTAAGGCGGGTGTATTCTGCAATGGATAGGCGAAGGTTAAGTTCGAAAACTGTATTTCGTGACCGGACACTGTCGACCCGCCGGCCTTTTCCTTTACGGCCGGCTCTACGTCTACGATATCGAATAACCGTTTCGCCGCTGCCCCTGAAGAGTTCCACGTCTGCGCGGCCAGAGGCAGGGGCGTGACCGCTTCAAAAGAGGCCAGCGTCATGAGAGCAAACGTGCCAAGGATAACGCCGTTGATTTCACCTGCGGTGACCCGCGGGATGAGGATCAACACGACCAGCCAGAGACCGAAGTTGGCGATGAACGTGGAGAGGCCAGAATGGAACCCGCCGATCTGTGCCATCTGTTTTTGTGTTGCGCCGTAAGCCCCTCCTGTGGATGCGATCTGTTGCAGGCGTTCGGTGCCGCGGCCAAAGGCAAGCAGGTCGGCGATGCCCTGGATGCCATCTACGAGCTGGGTCTGGATCTCGGCGCGCTGTGCGATGAGTCGCTGCCCGGGGCCGCGGCTGAGAATCTGGATGAGGACTGGAAGGCCCAGGCCCAAGGTCAGGAAGAGGCTGATCAGGATAAGAGCAAGCATGGGGTTGAAGGAGGCGAAAAAGATCGATACACCCAGTGCAATCAAAATAGCTGTCAATACTGGCAGGAGCACCCGAACGTAAAAGTTTTCCAGTGTTTCCACATCGCCGATGACGCGCGCTAGCAGATCTCCACTTTTGTATTCCATCAGACGGGCCGGGGCGAGCGGCTCCAGTTTTTCATAGAACCAGACCCGCAGGCAGGCCAGCAGACGGAATGTCACACTGTGCGAGACGAGCCTTTCGAGATAACGGAAGACTCCACGGGCGATCCCGAAAAAGCGCACGCCGACGACGGAAACGCCGAGATCGGCAATGGACGGATGAAGCGCGGCAGTCGAAATCAGCCACGCCGAGGTGCCGATCAGCGCAATGCTCGAGCCGATGGTCGCAGTGCTGAGCAGGACCGAAAGCGCGACCCGGTTCCAGGAGCCGCGCAGGAAGGAGAGCAGGCGAATTAAGATTGATGAGTTGCGATGGACGACCGGTGTTCGGAAATTAGTAAGTGGTAATTCGTGGGTAGAGACTTGAGATTGGAGCCTGCTGACCGGTCGAGTATCGAATGTCGAATGTCGAAAATCTTCATCCTCCTTTGACTTTGCACTTCCTGCTTCCTGGCTGGAATGTTCGTAGATTCCTACCATCTTCGCGTACGCGCCATTCTGTAAAAGCAGTTCATGATGGGTTCCCGATTCAACAATTCGTCCTGCTTCGAGGACGATGATCCGGTCTGCTCTGAAAACTGTGTTCAGGCGGTGAGCAATGGTAATGACAGTACGCCCCTGCATGAGGCGGCGCGTGGACTCTTCGAGCAGGGTTTCGATTTCCGGGTCCAGGCTGGAGGTGGGCTCGTCCAGGATGAGGAGAGGTGCGTCCTTCAGGAAAGCGCGGGCAAGAGCGAGGCGCTGGGCCTGCCCGCTGCTGAGACGCGCGCCGCCTTCGCCGATGAGCGTTTCATACTTCTCGGGAAGCGATTCAATGAACTCATGTAAGTAAGCGGCTTTGGCAGCCTCGATGACCTCTTCATCTGTAGCCTTCGGTTTGCCGAGGCGAACATTGGCAGAAATCGTGTCGTGGAAGAGGTAGGCTCTTTGTGGCACCCAGGCGATGCTATTGCGTAATTTGTAATTGGTAATTGGCGCCTCGTCGTTGATCGTGATCGTCCCTGAAGAGGCGTGGATAAAGCCAAGCAGCAGATTAACGATGGTGCTTTTCCCCGCGCCTGTTTTGCCGACCAGCGCAATGTGTTCTCCGGCTGTGATTTCTAAATTGATGTCCTCAAGCGCTGGCGCGGTTTCACCTGGATAGGTGTAACTGACATTTTTGAACTCAATTGACGCTAATTCTCCGGTGGGCTGTTCACTGACAGGGGAAAGCCGGTCACCCTCTACCGGCGTATCCAGGATTTCAAAAATCCTCTTCGCTGCAGTCGTACCGGCCATGCCTGCATGAAAGCGCGCCCCCAGCATTCTTAGCGGCAAATAAAATTCCGGTGCGAGGACAAGGATGAAGAATGCCTCGGGGAAGTCCATCCGGGCGTAGAGCAGCCGGAACCCGATCTCAACGGCGATGACAGCGGTGCTAAGGGTGGCCAGCAGTTCCAGGGCAAGCGCGGAAAGGAACGTGATCCGCAGGACACCCAATGTCCTGTCACGAAACTGGTCGCTGACCTTGGCAATATTCTTTGCATGCGCCTTGGATTGGCCGAATAGTTTCAGCGTCGTGAGGCCCTGCAGGCTGTCCAGAAAATGCGCGGAAAGGCGCGAGAGCGTCTGGTATTGCCGCCGGGTGACGATCTCGGCCCCTTTGCCGATCATGATCATGAAGAAGGGGATCAGCGGCGCGGTGATGAGCATGACGATGCCCGACAATAGGTCGAGCGGGAAGACAACGATCAGAATGCTAATCGGGATCAGCGCTGTAACAATGAGCTGTGGGAGATACTGGCTGTAATAGGCATCCAGCGCTTCGATGCCCTCGACGGCAGCGGTTGTCAGCTCGCCGGTGCGCTGCCCGCGGGTGTAGGCCGGACCGAGGTCGAGGAGGTGGCGAAACAGCCGTTCACGCAGGTCCGATTTGATCCTGACGGCAACCGCGTTTGCACTCACCTCATTGACCCAGACCAGGACCGCGCGTCCCGCGATGACGATGAGGATCAGCCTGAGCCAGTGCGAGACCTGCGCAAGTGTCCGCCCTTCCAGGAAGACTCCGTTGACGGTGCTGCTGAGGAAGTAGGCATGGCCAATCGTCAGCAGGCCGGCGAAAAACCCGGAGAGGACCGTTAAGAGGAGGGCTGAGCGCGAGTCGCGGGTGAGGGCGAGAAGACGGCGGTGCATGAGGAAGTGTCAGGTGTCAAGTGCCAGGTGTCAAGTGCCAGGTGTCGGGTTAAAGCGTTGGAAGGTTGAGCGTAGCTGCCTGCCAACCTTCCAACGATCGCTATGGCTTAAGCAGGATCAGTAGACAAGGCTCTGCTTCTCGGCCGTGATGCGCTTGCGGAACATATAATACGTCCAGCCCTGGTAGGCGAGCACGACCGGGACAAAGATCAGGGCAATGATGGACATCACCGTCAGGGTGTACTGGGACGACGAGGCGTTATAGATGGTGAGACTGTAGGCCGGGTTCGTACTGGAGATCATAACGCGCGGGAACATCAGCGTGAAGAACGTGATCTGTGTGAGCACAATGTGAAGCGACGTCATGATGAAGGCCCAGCCTTCCATCTTCCGGTTGATGAAGTAGATCGTCACCAGTAGCGCAACATAAGACGCAATCGGGATGACGCCGGGATTGATACCGAGCTTGCTGGCGATGTCGGTGTAGATATAGGTGGCGACCAGCAGCACGGTGGTAATAATGGCGGCGGCCACATAGAGCTTCCTGGAAAGAGCATGGACGCGCTCGCGCAGCTCGCCGTCCAGCTTGAGGCCGAGGAAGTTCGCGCCGTGCAGCAGGAAGACGGTCACCGAGGTCAGGCCGCCGATCAGACCGTACGGGTTCAGCAGGGTGAACAGGTTGCCCGTGTACATCATGTTCGCGTCGATCGGGACGCCGCGCGCCAGGTTGGTAAATGCCGCCCCCAGCAGGAATGAGGCCAGGAAGGAGCCGGTGGCGATCATCCAGTCGAAGCGGTTGCGCCAGGCGGGCCTGGAGTCCTTCGAGCGATATTCGAACGAGATGCCGCGCAGGATCAGGCCGACGAGCAGCAGGAACAGCGCGAGGTAGAACCCGCTGAACATGGTCGCGTACCAGTGCGGGAACGCGGCAAAGGTCGCGCCGCCCGCCGTGAGCAGCCAGACCTCATTGCCGTCCCAGACCGAGCCAATCGTGTTGATGATGGCGCGGCGCTCCGTATCTTTTTTGCCGAGGAACGGCAAGAGCATGCCCACGCCGAAGTCGAAGCCTTCCAGGAAGAAGAAGCCGATCCACAGGACGGCGATCAGGATGAACCAAAGGGTTTGGAGAAATTCGTAAGACATGTTATGCCTCTTTATCAGTCTTGCGCACCGACGGGCAGGATATCGCTCACGCCGCTCTCAGGTTCGACATCCACCGACTCGTGCAAAGCGGCGTCCGGCCCGGCGATGGCGTATTTCTTCATCAGGTAGAACATGGCCACACCCAGCGAGCCATAGACCACGGCATAGCCGATCAGGGAGATCAGCAGGTCGAGCGTGGTGAGGTTCGGAGAGACCGCCTTTTCGACCGTCAGCAGCCCCTGGACGATCCAGGGCTGGCGTCCCATTTCGGTCAGGATCCAGCCGCTGGTGTTGGCGATATAGGGCAATGCAATAACCCAGGGTATCCACTTCATCCATTTTGCATTTTCATACTGTTTGCGGGTGGCAAGCAGGAAGAAGAGGGACATCAGCATCATCATGAAGCCGATCGTCATCATGATGCGGAACGTCCAGTAGGTGACGACCATCAGCGGGATGTAATCCCCGGGACCGTACAACTGGATATACCGGAACTGGAGGTCGTTTACGCCCGTGACCTGGCAGGTGAAGTTGTTACAGGCCAGGAAGCTCAACAGGTACGGCACGCGGATCGACCAGACTTCCCGTTTGCCGGAGAGGTCGCCGATCGTCAGGATGGAGAACGAAGCGGGTTTTTCCGACCACCAGTGGGCTTCGATAGCGGCAAATTTCATCGGCTGCGTTT
>DASTFG010000281.1:0-15296 GCA_035708785.1 Anaerolineales bacterium | reverse complement strand
AAAATGCTGGCTGCGGAATTTCGTGCGGATGAGGCCCCTGAACCCTCCGAGCCTTCTGAAGGTCCGGAGGACTCACCAGGGGAATCCCCGGAGGAACCGCCGGAAGCCTGAAATGAAACAAAGAGCGTCCCCCTACAGGCGGGACGCTCTTTCCCATGATGCCCCTGATCATCGATTCACATCAAGACATTGCATGGAATATGCTTACCTACGGGCGCGACTACACGCGTTCGGTGGAAGAGACACGCCGGCTGGAGGCAGGCACAAACACGCCCGAGCTCATAGGGGATGCCCTGATCGGATGGCCTGAATACCAGCGCGGCCAGGTGGCGGTTGTTTTTGCTACGCTCTATGCGACGCCCGCAAAGAAAAAGATGCAGGGAGATGTGATTGTCTACGCAGATTATGAGACCGCGCATCGCCTCTACCGGGAGCAGATCGATGTCTATCAAAGGTTAGTGGATTCGCATCCGGATAAATTCCATATCATTGCTTCGCGGCAAGAGCTTGATTCCGTGATCGAGCACTGGTCCGGACCTGCTTTGCCTGATGAGGGCCATCCCGTCGGGCTGGTCTATTTGATGGAGGGCGCGGACGGTATCGGCTCTCCACATGAACTAGGCGATTGGTGGGAGCTCGGGCTGCGGATGATCGGCCTGGCCTGGGCGGGCACGCGTTACTGCGGCGGCACAGGCGAACCGGGCCCGCTGACCGACGAAGGTCGCCGGCTGATTTCCGCGATGGCGGATTTCAACTTCATGCTCGACCTCAGCCACATGGATGAGGCTGCCGCGCTGGAGTCCCTGGACCGGTATGAAGGTCCGGTCATGGCGACCCACGCCAATTGCGCCGCGCTGATGCCGGGTGCGGATACGAATCGTCACCTGCCGGACCGCGTCATTCGCGGCTTGATCGAGCGTGAAGGCGTGATCGGCGTCATTCCACTCAACACCTTCCTCAAGGTCGGATGGCTGCGTAAGAGCGGCAGCCGTCGCGAGGAAGTATCGCTGGATGCACTGATCGCGCACATCGATCACATTTGCCAGATGGCAGGGAATGCAAATCACGCCGGGATCGGCTCGGATTTCGACGGCGGTTTCGGCTGGCAATCCATCCCACATGAACTGGATTCCGTTGCCGACCTGCAGATGATCGCCTCCCGGTTGATCGCGCGTGGCTACAGCGAAATAGATGCGGCCAATATCCTGAGCGGCAACTGGCTGCGATTTCTTCGGAAGCACCTGCCCGCATGAGCATTGAACCCGGGATCCGTCTCTCGTATTTGCGTATTCGCTTCAGCCTAATGAGCGTCGCCTTCGGGCTGCTGGTATTCCTGATCGGTGCAAAACCACAATGGTTCGGCTGGGACCGGAGCCCGGTGGTCGGATTCGTACAGATTGCAGTTTTCCTGATCGGATTGGGGATGATCTGCGGAGGCGGATACATTGGGCTTTCTGCCCTGTGGGGCAGCGAACAGCGCAGCATCATCGCTGATATCGGACTGCGGATGGTCGGCACGGGGTATGTCATCGCCGTGTTTGCCGGGATGGCGGATGTCTTCGGGATGGGTTCGCAGCCTCTGCCAGATGTGCCGTTCTTCGGTCCCTGGCAGGCAGGCGGTGTGCTGATCGGCGAGGCCATCATTGCGATTGGATTTTTGATGCTGATCCCCTATGATTCTCATATAGACAGCGAAGTGGAATAAAACCCCTATATGGCGCGGGGATATTTATGAAGGCTGTGGGCTCCCTCCCCAATCACCGAAGAGGAACCTGATCAGGAATGTATTTGCTTCATTTAGCCTATCCCCAATTCTTCTGGCCGTTTGCTGAAGCCAGATGAGAAGGAAAGGCCTTCGAAATACCATGAGCGCGAACGTGAATAGGACCAGGAAGACGCCGTATAGTAATGCTCTTACGACAAAGAAGAGAATCAAAAGCGAAAGAAGAAGGGGCCATGTTATGGGAACAAGATGTACTGCCATAGGGTGGTAGTTTTTCCTATCCGGATCATCTGCTGTCCGTCTGGAATTGACTCGATAAGCATACTCCGCACATGCCCACAATATCAGTGAGAGCACGAGATAGCTCAGGTAGCAATAATTGGCATAATTCAGCAGCATAGCTCACCCCGACGATGATTTCCCTGTCTCTATTTTATAACAAATTTCATAGATCGTGTGCAGTAACAATCATCCCGCATCTTCATGACGCAGGATGTTCCTTCATGTTACAGCGCACGGGCGATCCTTCAACGCAGGTTCTGCGATCGTTATATCGGATTTCTCCCCAGGCAATTGTCAGTGGATCACGAAATAACCCGGAGAACCCCTAAAACAGGGGGCGGGCGCCGAACGGCCCGCCCCCTGTTTTCGGGTACTCTATTAACTTTCGCGAAGTTCTCATTGTTTATAAACGGGCGGAGAGTTTATCCCTGGTTTTCAAGAAATCGCTTTGCAGTCTCCACCAGCATCGCCGTGCCGATCGGCATGGCGCGTTCATCGATATCGAACTTGGGGTGGTGGAGCAGGTATTCCTCATGCCCTTTCTTTTTTGTTCCCAGGGTAAACATCGCGCCCGGGGCATGTTTCAGGAATTCTCCAAAATCCTCTGCGCCGAGCGTCTTTTCGATCTCGTGCACGTTCTCGGTGCCAAGCATGTCCCTGCCGGTTTTCTCGATGATATCCGCAACCATTTTTTCGTTGATCATCGGCGGACCACCGATCTCGAACCTGAGCTCGTAATCTCCCCCCAGGGCTTTGGCCACCTCGAACGCGCGCCGGATCTCCGCATGGATCTGCTGCTGGACATCCACATTGGTGAACCTCAGGGTTCCGGTCAGCTTCACCCTCTCCGGGATGACGTTCTCGGTAAACCCACCGTTGATCGAACCGATGCTGACCGCAGCCGGTTCGAACGGATCCAGCCTGCGTGAGACAATTCCGTTGAGAGCAAGAATTACATGTGCCAGCAAATAGAAGGGATCGATTGTCCTGTCTGGATGCGCGCCATGCCCCCCTTTGCCTGTGATCGCTGCGAACCAGCTATCGACTCCGCCCGAATTTGGACCGGCGTTAATGCCGATCGTGCCGACGGGTTTGCGCGGGTCGACGTGCTGGGCGATAATGTAGTCCACGCCATCCATCGCGCCCTCCGCGGACATGCGCTGTGCGCCGCTCTTGCCCTCCTCATCGGCCGTCTCTTCACAGGGTTGGAAGAGGAAGCGTACACGTCCGGGCAACTTCTCCCTTGACAGCAAAAGGGCTGCCCCCAGTGCCATGGCCGTGTGCGAGTCGTGACCGCAGGCATGCATCGCGCCCGTGTTTTGGGAAACATATTCATGTTCATTCTGTTCCAGGATGGGCAGCGCGTCCATGTCGGCCCGGATGGCGACCACCTTGCCGCCTTCGCCGATCTCCGCCACCACGCCGGTCTTCCCGACCCCGCGTTTGACGCGGTATCCCATCTTCTCCAGTTCATCCGCGACGATCTTCGACGTTCGATGGAGTTCAAAGCCGATCTCCGGGTGCATATGGAAGTCGCGCCGCCATTCGATCAGTTCCTCTGAAATTGCATGTGCCTGTTTGAGCATGATGTTCTCCTCCGGGTAGTAAGATCCATAATAGAAGCGCGCTTCGACTTTACTCCCCTTCATTGAGTTCAGGGTCCTTCCGCCCAGCGCGAGGGTTATTTTTTCGGTTTGATCATTTCCTTCTCCGCGGCTGCCATGATGGCGTCCAACTCCCTTTCCTGCTGCGGCTCGAGCGGTGGGACCTCGTGTTCGCATAAAAGCCTTTCCGCCTCTGCCGCTGCATAATCCGCCATGCCTTTGCGCTCGAACTTTTCCTCCCACGTATCCCAGGAGTTGCGTTCGGCAAATTTCGTCAGTGCTACTTCCCCGGCCCGCAGATGTTTGAGGGTGTGTTTCTGGCCGAGAAAGTTACGCGTCCCGTTCATCACATTCCCAATGATATCGACGGCCAGTTCTTCGACTTCCGCTTTGATACCGCGCCGCAGCCGGAGAATACTGGCTGCCAGCTCATTATCCATGACCATCTGCGCGTAGGATCCCATCACGCCTGCCTCCATCTCGCCGATGCCGGAGAGCTCGTCCGCGCCTGCCAGGGCCGGGATCACGGCGTTGAGGCCACGCTCGAATGAATTCTGGGCGTCGAGCGTGTGCGCGTTCGTGGAGAATCCGTACACATTAACCGAGAACCCGTAATAATGCCCGATCTGGACTGTAACCGCTGAGGAGAGGCCAAGCTCGACCCCGCCCCAGATCAATCCCGTGCGCGGTTCGAGCATGCCAAGCCGCCCGCAATAGATGACCGCCAGGCCGGGGTTGACAATCTGCGCAAGCACCAGCATCGCAAGATTTTCCGCGTTTTGCTGCGCGATGCTCCCGGCGATCGTCATCGGCGAGGTGGCACCGCCCGTCGGCGCGGGGAGGTTCGACATGATGATCCCCGCTTCGGCCATTGCCAGCAATGCCTCGGCCTCATGATCTGGAATCGACAAGGGACTGACCGGTGAGAGGGAAAGCGTCAGCTCGTGCGGGGGCGTGCCGACCACCTGGGCCATCTCGACCGCATACTTGACCTCTTCGGCGAATTGAATGCCCGGGCCCTGTACCGGCTTCATCGTGTAGGGCAGCGTGTGGCGGTACATGAACAGGGACATCAATTCCCCTGGCACATCGCGCGGCGTAAAGAATGGCGTGATCGTGTGGCAATTTGGGAGCGCGTCGAGGACGCGCGCCGAATCTTTTACATCCTGGTCGGTGGCGATCCGGCGCTGACCTGTGACGGCGTCGTACACATCGCGCGCCCCGCCCAGGTTATGGAAGTAAAGATTTCCGCCGCCCAATTCGTTGACGGTGCCGTTCCTACCGCAAATGTTGGCGCGCTTGGTCGTCTTGGCGATGCTGTCTTCCACGAGCTGCGGAGGAAAATGGACACGAGTCCCTTCTACGCGGCATCCCGCATCGGTCAAAATCTTGAGCGTGGGTTGGTGCGTCCAGACGAAGCCGATCTCGTCCAGGATGCGGAGTGTGGCTTCATGAAGGCCATTTAGCTCTTCCTGAGTCAAATATTCCAGACGATTCATCGTAGCTCCTGACTCTGAATGGGGTGTGATGCCGTTGATCAATTTTACTCCAACACTTTTGCCAGAAATTGCATGCGCCTTGTCTCGGCGTCGAGCATGTTTTCCAGGCTCAGGAAGTGATGTCCCTCTTCTGGATATAGAAGCAGGTCTACTTCTTTGTTCAGTTCAATAAGCTTGTCGCGTGCCTCGATTGAGTCACTGGCGGGACACCTTGGATCCTTACCGCCGCAGATCAATTGCACGGGCGCACGGATGCGGTCAAGAAAAAAATAGGGTGAGTGGTTGTACCACGTTTCATAGGTCTTTTCCGGGTCGCCCATGTTCTGGATGTTCCAGTGCCGCAAGTCCTCACGCGAGTCATCATGCGATTTGAACCAGTTCAGGAACGGGACAACCGCCGAGCCGCCGCACCATAGTTCCGGGAACTGAGTCAGACATGTCATCGTCAGATATCCCCCATGACTTCTGCCCGTGACCGCGATCTTTTTGGGGCTGGCGATCGCTGCGCGAACCAGGTATTGTGCGCCTGCGACGACGTCGCGCGTATCTACGCCGCCCATATCAAAGCGGCTCGCGTTCTGCCACTTTTTCCCATATCCTGTGGAGCCTTGGTAGTTGGGTGCAAGGACGGTCCAGCCTCGTGAGGCCATGTGAGCTGCAATTGGATCCCAAGAATACTGGACATGCCAGTTCGGCCCACCATGGATGTTGATGACCGCCCGCTCATTGCCATTCTTTGAACGGTACAGCAATGCAGGCACTTGCGCGCCATCATCGCTTTCATACCAGACTTCCCCGGGCAATACGAATTCTGCGTTCTGCAATTCATCGGGCAGCGAGTTCGTTATCTGTCTGAACGACTCATCCGTCAGATCCAGCTTCCACAGATCAGGCGGTCTCTCTGGGCTTTCAAAGACAAGAATCATTTCATCATTCGATGCAAACTGGGGATGGGAATGGACGCCTGCTCCAATTCGATACCGTTTAATAGGCCCGTCTCTTTCCCGGAGTAGAAGGCTGGTCGTTGCTCCCTCGGCATGCACCCAGCCGACGCGCCTTCCATCACGTGACCAGCAGGGAGATGTATCGTCGCCTATGCTCTGCGTAAGCCAGCTGACCTCGCCCGTTTGCAACGCGTGCAAGCCGATCTCATGCCATTCATCCAGCTCCCCGGAGAATGCAAGATATTTGCTATCCGGCGACCAGGCAGGATGTTTGGCATTCGATGCTTGACCATTGAACATGACCTGTTTCCATTCCCCGTCACTGACCGAGACAATGAATATCCCGTAATCACTCGCCTGTGTTTCGGCCTGCACGGCGATCCATTGGCCATCCGGCGACCAGCGCACATCCCAGCAGGGATGCCCGATGTCAAATAAAAGTCTTTTCTCGCCGCTCTCAATGGAAAGTAAGTACAACCCAAACTGGCCCTGCTCATCGGAGAGTACCGCCAGCGTCCTCCCATCCGGAGAAAATGCAAAATTTGGTTGGTGCGCGCAGGCAGAATTCGGTGTGAGATGGATGAATGCGTTGGTCCCCAAATCCTGCAAAACGATATGATAGGACTCGCTTCCATCAAAATCGACAGCATATGACAGGTGTTTTCCAGTGGGAGAGTACTGCGGGGCGAATTTAGCACCTGCTCCGCGGGAAACCGGTTCGGGATCTATAAAGGAACTCTTCAGACCGTCTATGAAATCACTAGGCGGCTGTGGGGCTCGCAGTGGCGTAGTGTAAATCTCCCAATTCCCTGTCCTATTCCAGGAAAAAGCAACATTCTGTCCATCGGGTGAAATGTCGAATCGTAAATCGGCATCCACTTGTGGGACACGAAGCAAGCTGGCAAGGTTGAGCATTTTGTCTCTGCCCTGGTGGGAACTTTAATACAGCCCAATGGGCTAGGTCACAACAGGAGACAAATCGTGCGCGGGCAATGTATCCATGCCGGCTTGTCTGGCGAGATCCTGCACAAAGGCGTGCAGCTCAGCCACTCTAACGGGATCCAGCTCCGGCTTTGTATAGGAAGCGAGAAGCTCGTTCACGCGTACTTTTGCACGTCCAAAGGCATCCAGTCCGCCCGATTCTTTCCAGCCTCGTACGGAATCCCGATCGATGATATTGCTGGGCAGGTGTTGTTCTTTTCTAAAGAGCTGCATCGTGATCTTTTGTTTCAGGAAATCGCCGCCCTTGAAGTTGATTTTATCGTCGTAGAACCCGGTGGCGAGGGTTTCCGTGTGGAGCTTGATCCCTTCGAGCATGCGCTTTGCCATGGCGATGCCTTCCGAATCGATGACGAGTTTTTCTACACTGTGACAGGCAAGGAAATCGAGCATGCCTGAACCGGAGATCATGTTGATGCCGCTCAATGCGCCGATCATGGCAGTGACGCCGCTCTCCAGCCCGGCCTGCGCGTCGACAAGTTTTGAGTCGGTTGCGCCGAGATAAGTATGGGTCGGCAGGCCCAGCGATTTGCCGACCTGCGCGTAGGAGCTATCGATCATGGCGGTTTCCACGGCTCCCATAGGTGTCCCCCCTTTGCGCATATCGAAGATGGCCGGCGCGCCGCCCCAGACGATCGGGGAGCCTGCGCCGGCGAGCTGGTGGATGGTAATGCCGGCCAGGCACTCAGCCGCATGCTGCGTGATCGCACCGATCAAGGTGACCGGCGCGGCTGCACCCGCCAGCGGCATGGAGACGATCTCGGCCGGCACGCCTGCGCGTGCCAGTGCCATGAGGTTACCCGCCCCGAAGTTGCTCCAGATGAGCGGTGGGGAAGGGCAGACATCGAAGACTGCACGCGGCTTCTCACGCAGCGCATCTTTTCCGCCGGCGAAGATCGCCAGCATATCGATCATATGATGGACGGTCTGGTTCGTAAACGCACCGGTAACGATGGGCTTTTTGGAATAGAGCAGGACCAGGTACAGGCGGTATAAATCCTGGATATCCTTCTCTACCTCGGTGCAGACGACGGCTGTGGATTGGGCATCGTATTGCGGGATTTGTTCCGCGACCTTAAGAATACGGATCAGGTCGGCTGTCTGTGTATCGCGATGTTCCAGTGTCTCCGGATCGAGGATGGCGATGCCCGAGGATCCCGGGTCAAAGTGGACGGCGTCACCTCCATAGTGAACCCTGGGATTCCCATCGTAATCATGAAGATGGAACTGCCGCGGTACCGAGTCCAGGGCCCGGCTGACCACCTGCTCGGGGATTTTGGCAACAAGGGTTTCTTCATCGACTTCTGCACCGGCCGAGGCCAGCAATTCGCGCGCCTCTGCATTCTGGACTTTGATACCCGGCTTCAACAGCAACTGGTGTGCTTCCTCCAGGATGCGCTGGATGAGATCCTCTGTTAACAGGGAAAGTTTTGGCTGCATCTGACACCTCTAATCTTTTTGTCTCATTCCCCTCTTTATTCCGAAAGAGGGATTACATCGGGCCATATTCACTTTTCAACAGATTCGATGATCCTGTCCATCTCCGTGCTGATCTTCGGGTCGAGCGGTTCCGGCGAGTGTTCGCCCAGGATCCTGCGCGCCTTGGCTGTGGCCCAGTCACGAGCATTGTCTTGCTTGGCTTCCCACTCGCTGTATGGGCGGCGGTCCATGAACTGGGGCAGGAAGAGATCACGCATATGCCTGCGGGTATGCTTCTGTGCCAGGTAGTGCCCGCCCGGGCCCACGCTGGCGATCGTCTCCAGCGCGAGCGTTTCTTCGCTCACTTCGATGCCCTGCATCATCTTATGGATGATGGAGAAGATCTCGCAGTCCATCATCATCTCGGCATAGGACCAGATGCGGCTGCCATGCAGGAACCCGCACCCCAGCAGCATGTCTGACACGACGACACTCGCCATGAACGTGGATAGACTGCCTTCGATGCCAGCCTGCCAGTTCGGTTCCTTCGCGCCGGTGGCGAACGCGCCCATCGAAAGCGGGATGTTGTAAAAGTTCGAGAGCGCATTCGTGGCCGCGCCGAAGAGGAAATCCTCGGGCCCTCCGCCCGTGTACGCGCCCGTCCGCAAATCGGAGGCGGTCTGCGCCGCGGCATAGAAGACGGGCGCGCCGGGATGCGCAAGCTGTAACAATGCGGTCGCGGCGATCACTTCCGCGTTCCCCACGGCGAGCGTGCCCGCCATTGTCGCGGGGCCGGTCGTCAGGCAGGAGGCCATCGTCATGAAGCCGGTCGGGATGCCGTGTTCTGCGGCGATTAGAGCTGCATCCAGACTGCCGCCATCGTGACCGAGCGGAGGGGCCGTGCACTGCATCAGCGAAAGGACGGGCCGTTCGCGTAACTTGTCCTTGCCACCTACGATCAACGCTGCCATTTCCATCGAGGCTTCGGCCTCGTGCACGTTATAGATGCTCTCGGTCTGCACGTGCTTGGTGGAGTTTTCCCACACCGCTTTGATCTCGTGCAATCCACGCGCCTCGACGGGAGCGTCCTGCGCAGAGACCGCCACCCAGTGGAACGCGACCTCCTCAGTCGCATCGGCCACGCGGGCGATCTCGCGCACATCCTGCAGGCAGGAGGTCCGTTTCTGGCCGGTGTGGATGTCGATCACCTCGACGCCGCACCCATCCGTTCCAAGATACACGTGATTGCCATCCAGACGCAAATCCTGTCCTGGATCGCGCGCCGCGAGCGGATAAGCCGGCGGGCATCTCGTCAATGCCTCTTCGATCAAATCGCCTTTCACCCTG
Source organism: Anaerolineales bacterium (assembly GCA_035708785.1). Lineage (GTDB taxonomy): Bacteria > Chloroflexota > Anaerolineae > Anaerolineales > Villigracilaceae > Defluviilinea. Next base: position 5,479 of record DASTFG010000281.1, on the reverse strand, counting down.
ACGATTTTCTTATCACGGTCCACTGCCGCGCCACTGGCTTCCCAGATCTCCAGCGCCCGGTTCGATGGGAAGCGCACGCCGACGTTTTCGACGATCCACAATGTGGCTTCATGGATCTTCTTCACTTCTTCAGCTGTTAAGACTTCGAGCTTTAGCTTCGGATTACTGATTGACTTGATGTTTTTGGACATAGCGCCCTCCCGAGGTGCTATATCTCTTCTCTCTCGTTGTTGGCATTTACTCCTCAAACCACAAAGTGTCACGAAGGAGCACAAAGAAAAACCTTTGTGACACTTCGTGCCCCTTGTGGTGAAAAAAGTTTTATTCCTTCCCCACCAGCTGCTTTGCCAGTTTCACCGCGCCGACGGCATCTTCAGAAGTGCCGTCGGCTTTGATCTTTTCGGCCCAGTCCTTGGTGATGGGCGCGCCGCCGACCATGACCTTGATACGCGGGCGCAGGCCTTCTTTATCGAGCTCTTCGATCACCTCACACTGGCGCACCATCGTCGTTGTGAGCAGCGCGCTCATGCCGATGATCTGCGCGTCCACCTCCAGGGCCTTGCCGATGATCTTTTCGGCAGGCGCGTCCACCCCGATGTCGAACACTTCAAAGCCTGAAGCGCTGAGCATCGTGCCGACCAGTGTCTTGCCGATCTCATGAATATCACCTTCGACGGTTGCCAGCACCACGCGTCCCATCAGCTCGCGGGCCTCGCCAAGCTTCAGCAGCTCAGGCTCCAGAACTGCGACCGCAGCCTTCATCGCCTCGCCCGCCATCACCAGTTCAGGCAGGAAGGCCTCCCCCTTTCCGAACTGGTCGCCGATGTAATTGACGCCGACCACAAAGCCTTTTGTGATCGTATCCAATGGATGCATCTGCAGTTCGATGGATTTCTGGGCAAGCGCGATCGCCTGCTCTGATTCGCCATCGATGATGCTTTGCGCCATTTCCTTATAGAGCTCTTCGATTTGTACGTTTTCCATCATGCTGCAATCTCCTTATTCCTTTGTTTTCTTTGTCAGGAAGACCACCTGCTCTTCCTTCCCGCGCAGCAACTCTGCCGGGACAGGTGGATCCAGATATCTCTCGAGCCATTTTCCGGATTCCATGACATGTTCAAGAGATTTCTGTACTGCTTCAACGCCATCGCCCTTTTTGAGCGCTTCGACAATGGCAAGATGCTCGCTATCCGTGTGTGCCATGCTGTCCGCAAGCAGCTCAGGTTTGCGGAAGACTGCTTCATATAACAGCCAGTCGGGAAAGGCATTCGCAACGATCTCATAGAGCTTGATCAGCAAATCATTTTTGGATGTCTTGGCGATGGCCGAATGGAATTCGCGGCTCAACCTGCGGGCATTGGACATTTCGTTCAGGGTCTCGTGCTTCTTCATTTCTTCGAGCATCCCCTCCAGCTCCAGAACCTGCTCGGCGGTGATATTCCTGGCCGCCTCCTGGGCGATGACCGCCTCCAGGACCAGCCGCAAGCCATAGGCCTCCACCACATCCTTTGTGGACATTTCCCGCACGCGCACACCGCGATAGGGGACACGTTCGGCCAGCCCCGCGGAGACCAGCAGGTCCAGCGCCTCCCGGACGGGGGTCATGCTCACACCCAGCTGGGTGGCAATATCCTCCTGTCTCAGCCAGTTACCCGGCTTGTAGGCCCCCGAGATGATCTTCTCGTGCAGAACACCGAAAATATCCTCCTTGAGAGGCCTTTTTTGGATGAGTTCGGTTTCTTCGTGTAGCAGGGAATTCGTATTCATCGGGCACCTTTAGCGATGCCCATCATTATAAATTATATATAATTTTCGGTACAGGAATTTTCAGGGTTTATCAGAGTGACAATTGTCACCTATTTAGGGCCTTGGAATTAATTGCCTGGCCGCTCTTCCAACATCAGCGCTAGCGGAGAGGCAAGGAGGACCATGCCCGTTGTCATCACTAACACGGTCGGGAAGCCATAATTCTCGGCCAAGGGCCCGGTGACCAATAATCCTAGTGCGCCTGCCGAAAAGATAAAACCAAGGATCAGGCCGGAGGCCAGTGCCATGCCGCCGGAGATGATCCGCTGTGCGAGGACAACTAGAATGCTGTGAACGGAACCGGTGCAGGCGCCAGCCAAGGGGATCAAGATGTATAGCCAGAGCGACCATCCGATTTGAGCCATGGTAAAGATGGGTATGGCCGCAAAAAATAACCCGGCCGCCGCAACTTTCCGTTTGGTGTATTGATCTCCGAGATAGCCGCCGATGACGTTGCCCAGTGCAGAACCGCCCATGAATAGACCGGCCATGTTGCCATACGTCACAGCGCTCGATCCCAGGTCTTTTATATATTTGGGCACAAAGTTGATCATGTTGGACTGGGCCCAGGACTGCAACGTGGCAACTACTGCCAGTAAAAGGATGAAGCCCACGCCGGCCTGGAGCCGGATTCTGTCATCCCCTTGTACGGGTCTGGGATGGGGATGATTGGCACGCAGCTGATAGGCCAGTGCGAGGCCGATCGGGATCGAAACAACCGGCAGAATGATCAGTGCAGGCAATCCGAGCCGGGCCAGGATCAAACCGGTAATGACTGGTCCGACGAAGTGCCCCAGCTGCCCGGCCATGAAGAAGAGTGACGCAGCGGTGGTCTCGCGGCCGGCCAGGCGATCGCGTCCCTGCAAAGTCGCCTGGACCGTGCCAACCGGATGAAAGGAGGAGGAACCGAGCGCGGCGATGATCAGGCAGAGTAGGCCGCCTGCGCCAGGGATGTACACTGCACCTGCGAAGAAGACCGTCATCCATAGGACGCCGCCTGCTGCCAGCCAGCGCGGGCCCACGCGGTCTGACATCCAGCCGAAGAAGGGTTGGGTGAGCGCAGATGCCCAGATATAAATCGTCGAGATCAACGCAATCTGCGTTTCGGTCAATCCCAGATATGTCAACAACACGGGGCGGCTGCTGTTGAAGACATCCACCATGAGGTGACTCAGCGCGACAGAAGAAAAGAGCGAGTCGAAGAGCAGAGGCATGGTGATTTACGATTTTGGATTTAGGATTTTTGATTTACCGCCTGGGGTTCGCGATACAGATGCTGCGCGCGGATATATTCATAGACAGCCTGTGGCAGATAGTAACGGAACGGCCGCCCTTCTGCGATGCGGCTTCTGATCTCACGCGAGGCGATCTCGAGCAGCGGCGCATCCACATAATGGACCTTCGAAGTGATCCCCGGCAACTCACGCTCCAGCGCCTGGAGGTTCGTGGTTTCGCCCGGACGGCGCATCACGCCAATCCAGTGAGCCGCATAAATCAGTTCCTGCGGATGGTACCAGGTAGGAAGATCGTTCAACGAGTCGCCCCCGATGACAGGGATGATTTCGGCATCCGGTATTTGTTCTGCCAGCAGTTTGATCGTGTCCAGAGTGTAGTGGGGACCCGGCCGGTCGAGTTCGATACGCGAAAGCTCAAAGGATGGATTGTCCCCAATCGCAAGATTTACCATCGCAAGGCGGTGTTCAACGGGAGTAATGGGCTGGCCTTCTTTGTGTGGAGGTTCGGGTGTCAGCGTCCAGAGCAACCGAGTGAGCTCTAATTGATATTTTGCTTCTGACGCTAAAATGAGATGGCCCAGGTGCGGCGGGTCAAATGTACCACCAAAGAGACCAATCCGTTCACGCGACATACCAGGAGTATATCTTTAATTGGCCGTCATTGCGAGGGCCGCACAGCCAAGCTTGCGTGGGTTGCCGGCCCGAGTGCGTATCCACTGCGGTTTTACCGCAACTCTGGAAACCGAAAATACCGGCCCAGAGCATATTCCGGGCCGGTATGATGATCAGCGAGTTTCTCTATGGCAACGAGAAGTTCATTGCGCTGCTCCACGGGCCGTAGCCGCCGTTACTCCAGGTTTGGATCCACCAGCGGTAGTTGCCAGATGCCAGGGTAACCCCGCTGGGTGTGACGGAGCAGGTGCCGCCGCTGCAGACGACAGGTGCCTGATACCACTGGGTATGAATCGTCGTCAGGGAGCCACCCGTGTTGACCCTGCTCACCCACAGGTAATACCAGGTAGAGCCTGATACGCTGTTCCAGACGTAGCTAGGGGTAGTGTCGGAAGTTGATCCGGTAGGAGAGACCAATGTCGCCGCGGGGGGAGGTGTGGGCGCGGCGATGTTGAAGGCTAGGCCATTGCTCCACGGGCCATACCCAGTAGGATTGTACGTTTGGACCCACCAGGTGTAATGATCGGGCCAGAGCGTAAGAGGGGGGGTGACTTCACAGGTCGCCCCGCTGCAAATGGGCATGGCTTCGTACCACTTGGCAAATACATCTCCTCTGGTGCTCCTGAGCCAAAGAAAATACCAGGTGACGCCGCTCACGTGGTTCCAACGGAAGGTGGGCGATGTATCAGTCGGGGTTCCGGACGGTGAAAGCAGAGTGGCCTTTCCTACCAGATTTGCTGTTGTGAAGGCCCACCAGGCGCCATCATTGGCCACCCTGGTGCCGCCGCCATTCGAGGCGCGTACCTGCCAGTAGTAGGTGTTGCCCCATACAAACTTCAAGTCATTGGGGATTGTGATCGAGGTAACATTCCCTGCATTTCTCCACCCATTCAGGTAGCTGCAATTCTGGTCATTTACATTCGGGCTGAAGCAGTATTGGTAGGAAGCGGCGCCCTGGCTGGCTGCCCATGACAGGATTTTGCTCGATACATTGGTTGCGCCGTTGGTGGGCGAGAGTTTGGAGAAGGCGGCGGGGGGCTCAGATCCCCCGGTCCTGAACGACCAAATCTGCCCGTCGTTTGCTTCGTGCTTCTCCTTTTGTCCGCACTGGGCGTCTTTACAATAGACGACCTGGATTTGCCAAAAATATGTGGTGCCTCTTGCCAGGCCGCTGATGTTGAGCTGGGTTGTATATAGTCCGCCGACAAAGTCACAGATTCCCCCGCTGGTATAGTAACAATATTTGTAATACCTGCCATGGCCATACGGGTTTGCAGGAGCCGGATTCCATCTGAGAGTCAAGCTGGTGGGCTGGTTTGTGGCGTTGTTAGCAGGAGAGACCTTGACAAACCCGGTAAGTGCCCTGGAAGCCTCCTCAGCTTGGGCAGTGATGGTGTTGCCGGGCATCATCACCGAGATGATAATGCTGAGGAGCAACGGGAGTACAAGCACTTGTCTACTGCGAGTGTATCTGGTATTCATGATTACCTCTTGAGGATAACAGGATGTTCGGGTTAACGAACGAAAGAGCAAGCGATCGACTTGCATCAACTGGATTGGCTTAATTGTAGATTCCTTCTGGCCTGCTCACCTCCTCTAGATGCTGCCTGATAAAAAATGAGGCTTCTCCTTCCGGGATCGCTTCCGAAGAAAGTATAGACATTTGAAGAGTCCTCCGCAAGTGACAAAAATCACCATTTTTGGAGCATAGCGCCGAGCGCCGAGAGTCCTTCCTACGATTGACGTTTTCCGGGCTGTCTTTGTTC
>DASTFG010000280.1:0-2506 GCA_035708785.1 Anaerolineales bacterium | reverse complement strand
TGGCGAAGGCCTGACTCAATAGAAAGGGGGCGGTCAGATTGATTGCCAGATGCCTTTCCCAGGCTTCAATTGCGGTATTCTCCAGCGTTCGGGACTCGAAGATCGCCGCGCTGTTGACGAGGGCATTCACAGGCGTGGATTGGTTGATTGACGGGATCAGCCCGCGGGTCTGGCGCGAATCGCTCAGGTCGGCTTTGAAGACCCAGGCGCGGCGGCCCAAGTCCGTTATCTCCACCTGGGCACTTTCCGCTTCCTCGTCCGAATGCCCGTGATGGATGACGACATCTGCTCCGGCCCGCGCGCAGGCCAGTGCGAACAGGCGGCCCAGGCGCCTCGCCCCGCCGGTTACTAACACGGTTTTCTTGTCCAGGGATTGTTCTAGCATCTGGACGAATTCTAATCCATTCCCGGCCACAAATGCCATTCTGCAAACAGCAAAGTGAGCTTGGCGCCTCTGCGTGATCAGGATAAATCCGCAGATTCTAAAGGACCGAGTTTTAGCGCGATCCTCCATGTAACTTCCTCTTACTTGACTCTCCTGTTTTGCGATGATAATATTTTTATCCAACAGGGCAACATTACTGGTGTTTTGGATTCTCGATCTATGATCCTTCTCATGAGGAAAGGAGAAAATATGGATAAGAATCAAAATCCGCCGCTCTATACAGGGGATATTGCCGAACAGCACATCGATCCGGCGCGCGAATACTCTGCTGAAAACCAGGAGATTGCTTTTTCCGATGAGCAACACGCCATCTGGGCGGACCTGTACGCCGGGATCCACCAGCCTTATTTGCTCGAACATATCTGCCAGGAATTCAAGGACGGGCTGGAATTGCTCGATCTCGATCCGCATCACATTCCTACGGTTGCTCACCTCAACGATCACATTGCCCCCCGAACGGGCTGGCGGATCGAGCGCACGGTCGTCCGCTATACTCCCGCCGATGACTGGTACAAGAAATTCGCGCAACGTATCTTCCTGATCACCGATTTTCTGCGGACCCGCGACCAGATTGAATTCACCCCCGAGCCCGATATGTTCCATGACATTTTCGGCCACTTACCCTATCTGACCATGGAATTTTATGCACGCATCGAAGATAAATTTGCGCCGGCCTATATGAAGGCAACAGAGGACGAGAAGGAGGTCATTAAGCGTTTGGCCTGGTATAGCACTGAGTTTGGGCTCATCATCGAAGACAATCGTTTCAAGGTTTTTGGGGCAGGGATCATCTCCGGACGCGCGGAGCTGGCGAATGCCATCATGGAGTTCTACAGGGTCTCCCGCGATACTGTGATCGATTACACCGGGGATGTGTTCGAGCAGCTCAACGAGCAATTCCTGGCCCATAAGGCGGATCTATACCGCATTATCGACGGTGTCAATGAGCTGCACCGGCGCGGGCAGATGTCATCGCAGGATGAGGGTTGGAATGTCGTGCATTCTCTCTATGAGACACTCGGAATCAGCCGGGAGGGCTATTTTGGAGGGGATGTCATCCTGGCTCCGTTCGATGTAGCGACGATCGCACACATCCCGAAGACGGTCTACGCCTTCAACCCAATATTCTTCGTCTGCGAGTCGGTCGAGCAGATGGATGCCTTGCTCGATTCCTATCTAAAGCCGATCGCGCTGCGGAATTGAGCGGCTGTAGGGCGACACCGCGAAGCGTGTCGCGTTACTTTACTTTCTCCTTCATAAGCGACTCGCTTGCGAATAGCGAGACCGCAAGCACAACCCATGCGATGATCTGCGTGAGACGCAGCGCTCCGAACACCAGCGTGCTGTCGCCTCGAAAGGCTTCGAGGAAGAGGCGCGCGCCGGCCGTCAACGCGGTGAATGTGAGGAATGGAATGCCAGAGGGGGAATCGGTCTTTCGAAACCAGACCAGCCCAAAGATAAGAATTGAGGCGATCAGCTCGTAAACCTGGCTGGGATGCCGCGTCGCGTTCCAAAGGTCAATCCCCCACGGCAAATCTGTCGGGCTTCCGAAAGCTGTGCCTGCCGCAAGATGGGAAAGGGAAACTCCAATTGCGAGCACCGCAAAGAGAGGTGTCAACGCATCGAGCGTGGTCCAGAGGAAAAGTTTCTTTTGCTGGCCGTAAGCAAACGCTACAAGCGCCGCGGCCACTAGACCGCCCAGTGGATCAAACAGGTCCGGATTGAGTGAGAAGAGACTGAGTGGACTTTGTGCGAATGCAGCAAAATGGGAAAGTACGTAGAGTGCGCGCCCACCGAGGATATATCCAAACAGGCTGTAAAAGACAAGGCTGTTCAATATATCTTTGGAAAGATTGTGTCGTTCGGCGCGTTTCTCCGCCAGGGCCAGACCGAGCCATAGCGCGGCGAGAACCAAGATCAGATGACGGGGCGGAGCAAAGAGAGAACGGAAAAGGGGGATCATAGATTTATACGGATTATCACCTTAAAATATCCTCAATGCGGGTGCGGAGCAGTGCCTCAGCCATCGGGCCGCCGATCACGACCTCGTTGATGATCCCC
>DASTFG010000279.1:0-2609 GCA_035708785.1 Anaerolineales bacterium | reverse complement strand
TGGTGGAGGTTTTCGCGCAAAAGTTAAGTTGCTTCTGAACAGCCTACCCGCTCAAGAGTCAGGGCAAAGGGAGGGGATAGCCTGTGTTAGAATCCTTTCCCGTGACCCTAAAGCCCGGCCTGATCCTTGCCTCGAATTCGCCGCGGCGACGTCAATTGCTGGCACTTGCCGGTTGGACCTTTAACGTTTCCGCTGCCGATGTGAATGAGGATCCACGACCAAACGAGTCGCCTCCCGATTACGTCTTGCGACTCGCCGAATCAAAAGCGCGCGCGGCGGCGATAGCCATGGCGGATGCAGATCAAATCGTCCTGGCCGCAGATACCACTGTTGTCGATGGCAATGACATTCTGGGCAAACCCCAAGACAAAGCACAAGCCATTACGATGCTCAAACGCTTGCGCGGGCATGCGCACCAGGTCTATAGCGGCGTTGCATTGCTCCGTCTGAGCGACGGTCTCCTCCTCAAGGAGCTATGTATTACTGATGTGCCGATGCGCGACTACTCAGATGAGGAAATCCTGGCGTACGTCGAAACAGGCGATCCGCTCGACAAGGCTGGTGCATACGCGGTCCAACACGCCGGCTTTCATCCGGTCGAAAGCATGAATGGATGTCATGCCAACGTAATGGGACTTCCAATGTGCCAGGTCGTCCTTATGATGAGAAAGATGAATGTCGAGCCAAACACAGATGTTTTTGCATTGTGTGAAGCATGGTTAGGAAATGAGTGTGCTGTCGCGGAGGCGATCCTGCGCGGTGAGATATAAATGATTTCCCTGAGGACCGCGCGCCGCGTCGGTGCTCGTTATGCCGCCGGGGACGGCGGCTGAGCATTAGGATTTGAAAGGCAAAGAATGAGATTTCTTCGTTGGCTTCATATGACGGTGATGCTGGCTTTTCTAAGCGCCTGCGGCACGGGCGGCGTTGGCGGTGCGATCTTCCCCACCGACACACCCCTGCCGCAGCCGGTCGTGACGATCGTCTCTGCTCCCAATCCGGACGCTGCCCTGGCTGCTTACCTGGACGCGTTCAAGGCCGACGATTACAACGGGATGTATGCAATGCTCAGCAAGGTCAGCCAGGATACGATCACGCTCGAAGACTTTGCCCGGCGCAACCGCGACGCCCTGAATGAGATGAGTGCAGGTTCGTTCGATTATGAAGTCCTGTCGTCCCTGGTCAGCCCCTATACCGCGGAAGTTGCTTATCGTGTTACCTATCACACGGCGCTGGTCGGGGATATCCAGCGCGATCTGGTCGCACGCTTTACCCTGGAAAACGGTGAATGGAAACTCCAATGGGAAGACGCCTTGATCCTGCCCGAGCTGGCGGGCGGCAATGTCTTGAGAATGGAATACAGTGTTCCCTCCCGCGGCGAGATCTATGACCGGGACGGCGATGTGCTGGCAGCCCAGTCGGATGCCTATGCCTTCCACATTATTCCGGGGAACGTCACGGAGGAAAGTCTCGGTGTCTTGCTTTCGGAAGTCCGGAATCTGTGCGGCATCAGCCCGGAGGCGCTGGCCGAAGAGATCGCAAATACCCCGGCGCTTTTTCCGATCCCTCTCTGCGATGCTTCAGAACAGGAATCCGAGCGCATCCGGTCGATCTTTCCGAGCGGCCTGCAGTGGGAGACATATAACACACGTTATTATTTCGAGCAGGGCGTCGGCTCCAATCTTGTCGGTTATACCCTGTTCATCTCTGAAGAAAACATGGAAGCCTATCGGCGTCTCGGATACCGGGGAGACGAACGCGTGGGTGCAACCGGGATTGAGCGATGGGCGGAGGATTACCTCGCCGGCCAGCACGGAGGAACACTTTATGTCGTTAATCCATCGACCGGCACTATCGTGACGAAGGTCGGGGAAAGCGCGCCCCAGCCTGCCGATTCCGTGTACCTGACCATCGACCGGAACCTGCAATTCTATGCGGAGGAAGCCCTGAGGGGCTTCAGTGGCGCAGTCGTTGTACTCGAGCGCGATACGGGGCGCGTCCTGGCCATGGCCTCCGCACCAGATTTTAATGCCAACGCGTTTTCGAACAGTCCGAATGCTGCCTCTCACATCGAAGAGTTATACCAGCGATTGGATAATCCCCTCCTTAACCGCGCCGCGCAGGGACAATATCCGCTCGGCTCGGTCTTCAAGATCATCACGATGGCGGCCGGGATGGAAAGCGGCCTGTTCGTGCCTGAGAGCACCCTGGACTGCCAGTACAGCTGGACAAAGCTGCCCGATCAGATCCGTTACGACTGGACCTGGGATCACTGCCAGCAAAGACTCCAGGCGGGGAATGAATGCAATACCTCCGACAGCACTCCTTCCGGTGTGCTCACCCTCCCCGAAGGGCTGATGCGCTCCTGCAACCCGTTCTTCTGGGACATTGGCTACACCCTGTTCCAGAACGACCGCAAGGATGACATTGCCCGAATGGCGCGCGCCTTTGGCCTGGGCCAGCCGACCGGCATCGAGCAGATCGAGGAGGAAAGCGGCCGCATCGACGACCCGCCGACCGTGATCGATGTGGTCAACCAGGCGATCGGCCAGGGCGAGGTGCAGGTCACCCCACTCCAGGTCGCTCGATTCGTCGCGGCGATTGGGAAT
>DASTFG010000278.1:0-3614 GCA_035708785.1 Anaerolineales bacterium | reverse complement strand
GCGACCAGGGGCAGGTCTCTGCCGATATAATTCTCCGGGTTGGCGAAGGCTTTGGCCGCGATCGCGCCGACATCCTCCACGCTGATCCAGGCGATCTTATAGTCGCTCCCCGTAAGTTTTGGCCAGATATACCAGGCGGATGCATTGGGAAAGTAGCTCGGGTCGGTCATGAGCTCCATAAAGGCCACTGGGCGTAATGTGGTCAGGGGCAGCTCCAGGTCCTTCATCGCCTGCGTCACCTCGATCTTTGCATCCCACTGCTCGATCCCTGTTTTGATGTTCCCCAATCCTGCCGATCCATACACGATGTGCCGAATGCCTGCCCTCCTGGCAGCCTCGGCCACGTTTTTCCCCTGCCTGATCTCGACTTCGATCCTGCCGGGCACGGGCGCCTGCATGTTGTAGACGCCGTAAGCGTCTTTGAAGGCGGCGTCCAGGGAGGCCGGCTGATTCAGATCAGCCCGGACAACCTCCGCACCCAGCTGCCTGAGCGCCGCGGCCTTCTTGCCCTCTGGCTTGCGGGTGAGTGCTCGCACCGTCCAGCCATCCGTGAGCAGGTGCCTGGCGACCGGTCCTCCCTGTCGGCCCGTTGCGCCGATCACAACGGTCGTCTTGCCTTCGGTGGATATCATTTGATTCATTTTTTCTCCATACATCCCAACGCTCGGAGCCTCGCGCTGGCCTCCGTGCGTTATGTAATCTGGCGAATGGATAAAACCGGACTTATCCTGTCGCTGATGGATATTTTACTCAGCAGGCAGGGGACTTGCAAAGGGGTTGCGAACAGAGAAGGGAACGGATGACCGGTGGTCGGAACCAGTCCGAGAGGGCAATACGATAAACAGCCTGGCAAGGTGGAGCGAATGAACGCCCTCCCCAAATCCGGCGGCGAAACCGGGGTCGCTAACCCGGGCTTCTGCCGGATCTGGGGAGGGCCGGAGAGGGGCTCCCTATGAACCAGATAAAGTGACAGTCACTTTTGCGTAACGTCCCGCCTCGCGGGACAAAGTGACTGTCACTGCTATTCCCCGATAGCCGCCCGCCGGAGGAGTCGGAGAGCGGTTCGTCAGGGGCTTTAGCCAATCGATAGTTCACGCTTGATGCGCCCGGCGGCAGATCCCTTATCGAGGCAGCGCGATGTTTGTCGATCCCATCAGCGATGGCTGGCTGCAGACGCTAACAGAATGTCCCTGCACAGGTGGTCAGCGCGGCCGGGGCGGACCGATTGCCGGCGGAATCTCTCGAGCCGGACAGGATCGCGCTGCCATCCATCCAGACGTTGAACCAGATGTGCGGGCCATCGTCCGTGGAAGACCATGTCAGCGAAACGTGGGTCGCGCCCACATCGGCTATAGAGAGGGATGGCTTTGCCGGGGGTGTGATGTCAGCAGGAAGGGTGAGTGTCACGGCGTTGCTGTACCCCGAAAGGTTGCCCGATGGATCCCGGGCGGAGATGCGCAGGGTGAAGGTGCGTCCCGCCTCCAGCCCTGCCGTATAGACGCGGGTCGAAGCCGGGCCGGGGAACGTTTCGCTGCTGGCGTTGGCGCAGCAGATCGTGTAGATCACGCTCCGCGAGTTATCGGTGGAGGGGTTCCACGCCAGCGAGACGCTGTACGCGCTCGTGCCTGTCACGCGCAGGTTGGTGGGCGTCGTCGGTGCTTTCTTATCCTTTGCGGCGAAGACGGGAGAGGCTGCAAAGATCATCCCCACCACGAGGGCAATCACTGCCCAGAGCCTGTTGAACAGCCGCATATTCATCCTGTTTACTCCTTTTGGGGTTCCAAAGGCGCTTCGAGGATGCCGACGCAGGCATCTACACAAATATACGGATGGCGGGGCCCGTTGGATTTGCATACCGGTGATATTCGTCGGACGCACCCCGCTCCAGGCCGTACGGCTCGGGAACCTGCTGCATCGCCACATCGTCTATACGAAAATGACAGGCGTGTAACTTTCACGCCGGAGAGGTGTCTTGTCTATTAGAGTGCTCGACTCCGCACCCCCATCTCAGCACGCCGGCAGAGCCAATGGATAATCAACCAACCAAACTCGAATTCTCCCAGAACCTGCGCACGATGTTCTATCTCCAGCATGGAGAGGACAAAACCATCCCTCTGAAGCTGATCGAATGCAGGGATCACCCGATCCCGCACGGCGAGGGTAAGGTTTCCCTGCTCTTCCAGGGACCGGACAAGTTTGTCCTGCCCGGGCAGACGTACCGCCTGCGGCACGAGCACATCGGCGAGTTCGCCCTGTTCCTCGAGGCCGTAGGCAGCGATCACAAGTCCCTGTATTACGAGGCCATCCTGAGCCACAACAGCCAGTCGTAGCGGGCAAACTTGCTCCCGGCGCCGGCGCTGGTGTAACCAAGTCATCCCCTCTGGGGACAGCGCCGTGAGCTTTGGCTTCTTACATAGATATCGGCATTTCCCCGCTTGACAAACTCCCCCTCTTCCGTTAAATTCGCATCCGGACGGATGCTTCCGTTCGGAAGACCGCCTGATCTCATTTCAAAGGAGGTACGCTCACATGACAGCCCTTTCAAACAGACGAAACTCTGTTATGCGAGCGCATCCGTAGACTGTCACGTCACTTCGATTTCCGGTTGAACTGAATCCCTGCCGCGGGTGTGCCTTGCATAACATCCCGTGGCTTTTTGTTTTCCCCTGATCCTTCGAAAGGACTCCCCTCCCCCGCCGCGGCTCCCCGCGGCTTTTTGTTTGACTGGAGATCGCAGACTTATGAATGCTCGCACCAGAAAGTTTTTCTCCTACTACAAACCGTATCTCGGATTGTTCTTCTCCGTGATGCTGTGTGCCTGTATCGTTGCCGGCATCACGCTCCTCCTCCCTCTGCTGACGCGCTATATCACGAAGATCGTGTTGGAGGGCGGCGTGCCAAACCCGCTCGGCGAGATCTACCGGACGGGCGCTCTCATGCTGCTGCTCATCCTGGTCCATACGGCCTGCAACTTCTACGTCGATTATCGCGGTCATGCCATGGGAGCGATGATGGAAAACGACATGCGCCGCGAATTATTCGACCACTATCAGAAGCTGCCGTTCCGTTTCTACGACGAGCAGCGGACCGGCCAGCTCATGTCGCGCATCACGAACGATCTCTTTTCGCTGGCCGAGCTCTATCACCACGGCCCGGAAGATTACCTGATCTATACGCTCAAGTTCGTCGGCGCCTTCGTGGTCCTGATCCACATCAACCTCCCGCTGACGATTGCCGTCTTCCTCTTCTTGCCGGTCCTGGCGATCTTCTCGCTCTACTTCACAAGAAAGCTGAACCTCGCCTTCCAGACCAGTCGGGAGCGCATCGGCGATGTCAACGCGCAGGTCGAGGATACGCTGGCAGGCATCCGGGTGGTCAAATCCTTTGTCAATGAGGCGACGGAACGGAAGAAGTTCGCTTATGAGAACCATCGCTTTCTCGAGAGCCGGAAAAGTATCTACAAAAATGAGGCCTTCATCTATGAGGGTGTGGGGATGATCACACAGCTCATTATGCTGACGGTGATCGTCTTCGGCGGCATCAGCATCACAAGTGCGGCTCTGGACCTCGCCGACCTGATCACGTTCCTGCTCTACATCGGCAATTTCATCGAG
>DASTFG010000277.1:0-8539 GCA_035708785.1 Anaerolineales bacterium | reverse complement strand
CAGGGTCAATACGCGACGATGAACGAAGGGCTGCGGGCGGCACAGGGAGAACTCATATGTTTCCTGAGCGTGGACGATCTGCTTGTACCCGGTGCGATCACCAGAGTGGTGGATCTCTATCTCTTGCATCCAACGGTAGATGTTATCTACGGAAAGGTACTATTTATTGATCGGCATGGCGGACCATATCCAATGTCGTTTCGTCGAATGCCCTTATGGAGTTATCCGTTTTTTACGCATATTTCCCACTCATCTTTATTTGTACGCCGATCTGTTCTCATCTCGCGCAGCCTTCTGTTTTGTACGGATTACCAGTATGTTGCTGACTATGAGTGGATAATTCGCCTGATAGATAATCAGTTGAATTTCTACTTCGTGAATGAATCTCTCTCCAAGATTCGCAAACACGATGAACAACTGACTGCAAGGTTTTACACTGTAATGAAAACAGAGAGGGACCGGGTGCTCCAGGATCGTGGTGTTAGCCGCTCTGTGGTTGTCTTATTTGCTTTTCTCGATTTGATCCTCAGCGGTTTCTCCACGCTTTTTGCCCTGCGGAAAACCGGATTTGGAGGGCTAAGGCTGATATTGCAGCGTTGGTACCATAAATACTGGCACCGTTGATATTCTCCGAAGAAGGGCTCTGCTTTCGGCAAGCTTTTTAAACAAACCTGTCAAGAAAAAAAGATTCTTGTGGTGATATGATCCAGGACTTTGCTGACAGTTCTTTCCCAAGTGAACAGCCTGGCTTGGTCGAACCCTTTGCGCCGCAACTCGGACCTCAGACCTGCATCGGTACCCAGGCGGACCAAGCCCTGTGCAATGGACTCGATCGAGTACGCATCCACGATCAGGGCGGCATCTCCGGCAACCTCAGGCAGGGAGGTCTCGCCTGAAGTGATCACGGCTGAACCACATTGAAACGCCTCCAGGACGGGTAAGCCAAGTCCCTCAAACAGGGAGGGGTAGACCGTGAACTGGGCTAATGTGTAAAGGTCAGCCATATCTTCGAATGGGACCTTGCCAAGTTGATGAACGCGTTCCGAAATAGGGCCCTTGAGTCGTTCGAGGACGGCATCTGCATTCCAGGATACGCTGCCTGTGAAATATAAGTGATGAGGAATTTTATCTTGCACCGATTCAAAGGCATCCAGCAGTCGCGGGAAATTCTTTCGAGGGGAGATGCTGGTGGGAAAGAAAATGAAAGGCTCTTTCAGCGAGTAGCGCCTCCGCACATCGTTAAGAACGACTGGATCCTGTATAGGCCGGTAAGATTCGGAGGCGGCTCCATAGATGTTCAAAACTTTTTCCGGGCGTACGTCGAGCAATCGGATCACATCCTGCCGCGTATGCTCCGAGATGGTAAGGATACTGACCGCCTTCTTTGCGGCGTATCTCATTGCCGGCTTCATGTAAATCGTGTTAAGCCTTTTATAAGGGTTCAGCTCGCCATAGAAATATCCGAGGTCGAGCATGATCGGGATCGCCTGACAGGGAGGGGAGATCGAGATTGTTCCCTTGGGAAAAATCGCCAGGGAGATGCCGTCCCGCTTCATTTGCCGGGGCAGGAGAATATGATCCCAAAAAAAAATATTCGAGGCCGGGACTACATGTTCCGGTGTATCAGCAAAAAATCCCAGCGAGTCTGAACTGTTATAATAGACGTGGATTTCGTAGTCTTGTGCCTGATGGATCAATTCCCGCGTGAAATCCTCAATATAGGAATTAGGCCCGCTAGCCACCTTGCCCAGTCCGCGGGCGGATATCCCGATTCTTGGTCTGGAGTTCATAGGAATATCTTGCGTCTGTATAATACCATAGAGCGCAATTGCGGCATTTTCGTATAAGAGCATAAGTAAACGTTAAGATGTATCGATCACTTCTTAGAAGGCCTGCAAATGCCCTTTTGCTGCTTGCAGGCATTTGGATGCTCTATGTAGCGTGCTGGGAGTTTTATCATATTGCCTGGGGGAGCGGCATCTGGCTGGGACAATTCTCCTTCAAGTGGGCTCTGGCTTTTCTAAGTTTTGTCCTGTTTTGTGTATTTTGCGCGGGTGTGGTCGCAATCCTGCTTTGGTCTCCTCAAAGATTGACATCCCACTCATATCGTCTTTCGGCCATTCGTGAGCGACTTGGCCCTCTTCGCTGGGTCTTGGCTCTCCTCGTACTGATCGTGCCTGTATGGTTTCTTCAATATACCTTCTATGGAGCCGTCCTGCACAGACCCTACCTGCGCATCCTGCTGTGGAGCCTTGCTGCACTTTCGCTGGGGGTTCTTCTGACACGGGGAATCAAAGAATTTTTGACCTGGCCTTATCTTCTGGCTGCTCTGGTACTGACCAGCGGCATCTTCAATTTTTTTGCGCCTCTGGCCGGTGTAACAAGTTATCCATTCTCGCTTGGGTGGTCGGAAGGAAACCGCCTGTGGGATTATTCGATCCTGTTTGGACGAGAGCTGTATGATTATCCTGCCAATCGGCCAATTCCCGTCCTCCTGGACATCGGCAGACAATTTGTAGGCGGTATTCCGTTTCTCTTTCCTGGTATCACCATTTGGCATGCTCGTCTATGGATTGCGCTGACAAATATCGTTCCCTATTTGATCCTTGGCTGGATCGCCTTCAGGCTCCCCAGGAAATATATATTTCATTGGATATTGGCCGGGATTTGGGCATTCACTTTCGTTAGACAGGGCCCCATTCACCCGCCGTTATTGCTGTCTGCTATTGTCGTGGCTTTCGCCTGGGGCCAATCCCTGTGGATTGCCATTCCTCTGGTGATCTTTTCGAGCTACTTTGCGGAGGCCAGCCGCTTTACGTGGATGTTTGCACCGGGTATGTGGGCCGGGATGCTGGAAATGAGCGGTGTGATCGCTTCGAGTGGAAGTCTCAGCCGTAACACCTGGATAAGAGCGATCTCCGTAGGGCTGGCAGGCCTTTTTGGTGGTTTTGTTTTTCCCAGACTAATTCCATCCATGTTGGGCTGGTTTAACGCAGCAGCACAGCCGCCGAGTGAGGTCGTTCCGAGTGCAATCGACGAAGTGGCCGGTCCTGTGATGAGTGCGGGAATTTCCGATCAGCCGCTGCTTTGGTACAGGTTATTTCCCAACGCTTCACTCGAATATGGCATCCTGGGGAGTTTGCTGCTGGCAGTTGCTCCATTGGTCGTGATCCTAATTTACCTTTCGGCTGCTCGTCGCTGGCCTCTCAATACCTGGCAGAAGCTCGCCATTATTTTGCCGTTATTTGCCTTTCTCGTGGTCGGCCTGATCGTCAGTGTCAAGATCGGGGGAGGCGGGAATCTACATAATCTGGATATGTTCCTGATCGGGCTTCTCTTTGCGACTGCGATTGCGTGGCGTAACGGCGGTCGTGAATGGATCCTGCAGGCAGCCACCTCGCCCACATGGGTCCGGGGGATGGCGCTGCTGATGATTATCATTCCCGGGCTTCAACCGTTGATGAACCTTGCCCCGATTTCGATCGCCGAGAATATGCCGGCGGTGATGACGCTGGCGGATATCTCCCCTGAAGGCCCCTTACCCGATACCCTCCCATCCGAAGCGGATACGATGGAGGCCCTGGAGAGAATCACGGAGGAAGTGGAAATCGCTGCTTCCAGTGGAGATGTGCTTTTCATCGATCAGCGCCAGTTGTTGACATTCGGCTATATAGAAGGAATTCCCCTTGTCCCCGAGTACGATAAAAAAGTGCTGATTAATCAGGCAATGGGTGACGATGCTCTCTATTTTCAAAGCTTTTATCAAGAGCTGGCGTCTCAGCGTTTTTCCTTGATTATCTCCAATCCCTTGCACATGCGCATTCAAACAGGTACGGATGACTTTAGTGAGGAGAACAATGCCTGGGTCAAGTGGGTCTCAATCCCGGTCTTATGCTATTACGAACCTGTCGTCACATTGAGAAAAGTGACGGTGCAGCTTCTTGTGCCTCGTCAAGATGTGTCAGACTGTGATCAAATGCTTCCATTTGTTGAAAATGAATAGCTTTGTCGATGATGAAAGGGTTCGCAGCACCTCTCGAGGCAGCATTTTCTTCCCTTGTTTACAATTGTTTGAGCCCTGTAGTTAAGATGGAATCCTTTTATTTAAATCTGCCCTACCTCTTACCTCGGCTTGTCCGCCACTTCCTCCCTGAAAAAATCGTGCGGACCCTGCTGTTACGCAGCTGGATCATCCGCCCCGGCGTGGAAACCAGCAATCCCTCGGCGGCTGTAAAGAGATATGCGGATGTGCTCTCGGCGCGCGGGCTTTCATTCCACGGCAAACGTATACTGGTCTTTGGCTATGGAGGTAGGTTCGATACGGGTTTTGGCCTGCTCAAGGAAGGCGCTTCTCACATTATACTTTGCGATAAATACGCGCCACCCGACGAAGCGCATAATCTCCGGCTGTTCGGCGCGGAGCAGCGCTACTTTTTTGTCGAAAAAAGGGGAATCCGTCCGCGCAAGGAATGGATATCACTACTGGAGACGGACATTCGTGACGCCCAGGCGCGCGGAGAAATAGAGCCTGTTGATATTATCCTGAGCAGCTCTGTGTATGAACATCTGGAGGATGTGGAAGGCATCACGCATGCACTGGCGCACTTAACAAAGCCTGATGGGATTCAAATTCATTACGTAGATTTACGTGATCACTTTTTCAAATATCCGTTTGAGATGCTCCGCTTTTCAGAGGTTACCTGGCGCAGGTGGCTGAATCCCTCCAGTCATCACAACCGGTACCGCCTGTGGGACTATCGTAATGCGTTCGAAGCCTGCTTTGGTAAAGTTGAAGTGGAAATTCTATCGCGTGAAGATGAAAATTTTCGTAAAATCCGGCCGCACATCCGCCCTGAATTCGTCAGTGGGAACATGGAAGAGGACGCCGCCACAACGATTCTTATCGTGGTCTCCGAACCACTGAGGTCATAAATAAGCCAGGGATGTTTTCAACCCCCTCTCGTCCCGTTTTGTTAAGAACTATTCTCCTGATCACTGCATTGCTCTCCCTGCTTGCGGTTTGGGATCTGGTCGGGCTCGCGCGGCGTCTGGGCGTTGACTTAAGGTCCAGTGTCAATTGGATGGGGATGCTAGCGGCGCTCGGCGGACTTGCCGCCTCCGCGCTGATCGTGGGAGTAACCGGCTTCTCGAAGGCGGGTGAAGGGCTATTGTCTCGGGCTGTTACCGATCGGCGCATTCAGGACTTCCCACGCTGGGTAGGCATCCCGCTTATTGCCGCCGCGCTGGTTTCCTATAGCCTTTTTACCTTTTCTCCTTTGGGCGCATGGATGACCAGCACCATGTGGCCTCGCCTGTTGGTCTTTTGGTTTCTGAGCCTCCTGGGTGCCGCGGGATTATTAGTATGGCATTCCCGGGTTTCATTCGTAGGCGCGTGGGTGGTCACGGTATTATTTCAGGCGCTGATTCACCGGGCTGCGATGGAACTACCGGAGATCACAAATTATCCCTTTTCCATGGGCTGGTCGGAAACAACGCGCTTCTACCTGGCCTCCCTGTTTGTTTCAAAAGAGGTCTATGGTCGGCAGCTTGCCCTGCCGATCATCAATCCCAGCCTGCATATGCTCCTCATTCCGCCTTACTGGTTCGACGCGCCGTTATGGTTTCATCGTTTCTGGCAAATCGCCGTTCGATATGGCCTGCTGGGATTAACAGCCTGGGCCTTGGTGAGACGATTTCCGAGCTTAAGGCGAAGTCTTCAATTTCTCTTTTGGTGTTGGGCCTATCTCTATTTTTTCCAGGGGCCTCTCTATTTTCAACTGGCCCTGGCGGTCCTGATCGTTTTGTGGGGCTATCGAACCCGCCAGCCTGTGTGGACGTGGGTCGCGATCCTGATCGCTTCGGCCTGGAGCGGGTTAAGTCGCATCAACTGGTTCCCGGTGCCCGCCAGTATTGCCGCAATGTTATACCTGCTCGAAGTCCCCTATGAGCGCGGGAAATTCTGGATATATGTCATCACGCCAACTCTGTGGATTGTTGCAGGAATGGCTACGGCCGCGCTGGCGCAGCGAATTTACATTTCGATCTCAGGCGTGCCCGATGCCTCGGCCTTCTTCACAAGCCTGGAGTCTGCTATTCTTTGGTATCGTCTGCTGCCGAATGAGACCTATGCTCTTGGTGTTCTGCCGGGCATCCTGTTGGTCTCGCTGCCATTGATGCTCGCAATCATTCACGTCCTTCGCCAGCGTTGGGCAGACTGGCACCCGGTGAGGCTGTTCTTTATTTTCCTGGGACTCCTGGCTTATTTTATTGCGGGATTGATCGTCAGCGCCAAGATCGGTGGAGGGGGAGATTTGCATAACATGGATGCTTACATGGTTCTGCTATTGATCGTCTCATCATATTTGTTTTTCGCGAGGTACACGCCTCAGCACAAGCCGGAGGCTGTTCCCGTTTCGGTACCCTGGTCTCTGTTGATGCTGCTCGTGATCGTCCCCGTTTGGTTTTCAGCCCAAATCGCAGCCGGTTTTAGAGTCTACGATCCCGCGGCCGCAGAGAACGCACTCAGAGACCTTCAAGGATATGTAGATACTGCCAATGCACAGGGACGCGAGGTCCTGTTCATTTCCCAGCGGCATATGATCTCGATGCACTTGCTGGAAGGCGTCGGTCTCATACCTGCTTATGAGCGCGAGGAGCTGATGGAGATGGCGATGTCTGCCCAAGAGAACTACCTGGATACTTTCCGCGCAGATATCCAAAACCAGCGTTTCGCTCTGATCGTGGTGGATCCTCTCCGGTTCAGGCTGCTGGGTTCGAATTACGCGATGGGGGAGGAGAACAATGCGTGGGCCGGGCGGGTTATCCGACCAATCCTGTGCAACTACCAGCTTGCTATATCCTATCCGCAATTTAACCTGGCGCTTTATGTCCCTCAGGAAGGAACACGCCAATGCCCCTAGTTTCGGAACTGACATTTAGATAACTTCTCTTCCGCAGTCGAACCGTGGGAGAAAAGGATGCAGAACCTTTAAGTTTTTTCCTTAACGGTCACTGCCTCATCCTTTAGGCTTGACCCATCCTTGAATAAGGTTATAATTCAGTGACTGAATTTTGGAATGGCGAAGCACTCTATGGAATCGACGAACGAAGAGATCCGCGAGCTGACCCTCCTTGAGAAGATCGAACATGATCCCGATGTAAACCAGTCCACACTTGCCACGCAGTTGGGGGTAGCGGTTGGCACGGTAAACTGGCATCTCAAGCGGTTGATCGCCAAGGGTTATGTGAAGGTCAAACGCGCCGAGCGCAAGAAGCTCCGCTATATCATTACGCCCGAAGGAATTGCCCTGCGGGCGCGTCTTGCGGTGGATTACGTGGAGCGGTCGTTTTCTCTGTATCGTAAAACCCGCCAGCGTGTCCGTGAGTATCTCTCGACGGTGCAGAACGCCGGCTATGACCGTGTTCGCCTTATCGGAAAAGGCGACGTCGCGGATATCTGCCGATTGACCTGTCTCGAACAGGGAATTAGTGTGGTAACCGATCAGGACGCGCCCGCGCTCCGGGTGGAGGGGTTTAAAGTCCTCCTGCAGATGGACGAGGAATCATGACGGATCGCCACATCCTGATTACGGGAGGCGCGGGATACATTGGTTCTCTCTTGACCTCGGAACTGCTCCGGGCCAATTATCGGGTGACCGTCCTTGACTCGCTGCTCTTTGGCGGCGAGTCGCTCGTCCCGTTCCTATATCACCCCAATTTTCACTTTATCAAGTCAGATGTGACCGAGCCGCGTGCAGTCAAGGATTCTGTGAAAGATGGCTGGCAGAAACCGGTTGCGATTGTCCATCTCGCCGCCATCGTGGGTTTCCCTGCCTGTCAGGCTGTCGGCAGGCAGGTGGCCTGGCGGTATAACGTCGAGGCCACGAAACTGGTGTTAGAGCAGGCAGCAGATCTGGGCGTGGAAAGATTCGTGTTTGCATCCACATACAGCAACTATGGATTTTCGCAGGATGGCAAGCCGGTCACCGAAGAAGCTTCGTTACATCCACAGTCATTATATGCGGAGACAAAGGTCGCCTCAGAAGAATTTCTGCTAGGTCAAAGAGATGCTTCATGTGCGCCGCTCGTATTTCGTTTTGCCACTCTATATGGGCTTTCACCCCGCACGCGCTTTGACCTGATCGTGAACCAGTTTGTTTTGGAGGCCTTTACAAAGCGGGAACTGATCATCTACCAGCGCGGGTACTCGCGCTCGTTTGTCCACATCCGCGATGTCGTACGCGGCCTGATCATGGGCTTGGAAGCCAAGCGATCAAAGATCTGCGGGGAGGTATTCAACCTGGGTACGGATGCCGGGAATTATTCCAAGGACGATATTGTGCAACTGGTGCTCAAGCGCATGCCTGAAACTATTGTCGAATATAAGGACCTGACGTTCGGCGGCGATATGCGCGATATCACCGTCTCGTTCGCGAAAATCAAGAATGTGCTCGGTTTCGAAACGACCCTCGATGTAGACGATGGCATTCGCGAACTGCTGTTTGCCCTAAAGGCCGGGATCATTCGCAATCCCACCGAT
>DASTFG010000276.1:0-8601 GCA_035708785.1 Anaerolineales bacterium | reverse complement strand
GCTGAAATACCAGGGTCATGAGACTTTGGATTCCAAAGTCTCATGGAGCTGCCGAGACGACCACGAAGTAACTGCCGAGCATGCTATCTTCAGATGACACATATGCCACGCCGAACACGGTTGTATCCGGATTGAGGAGACTCTCGCGGCTGGCGGGGTCCCTCAACCACCAATCGATTGCTGCCTGGGGATCCCCTACATTGATTGGAGCCGCATAGATCTCTTCTACGACAAGCGACGCATCGAATCCCTGTGCTTCCACCCGCGACTCAGGTGTGGATCCATCTGAGCCTTCGTGGCTGAGGTAGTTGTTGCAAAGCAAGTCTATGGCATGTGCCTCTGCAGCCGCGGCCAGCTGCGCATTCGTGCTTAGCTCTGAAAGGTTATTGCTTGTCCGTTCATCGTTGATGAGCGTTTGCAGTTGGGTCACGAAGGATGCGTTTTCATCAAAATCACAGGCAGCGGCGGGCGTGGATCCCGCCCCGGCCGGCGCCTGGGAAGGCGTGGGCGTGCCACCCGCCACCGTCGGGGTCACCGGCGTGGAGGTGGACGGAAGTGTGGGCGTGGGCGTGATCAGGTTGACGGGAATCTGTAAGACATCTCCCACCTGAAGTGCATTGGCGTTCTCGATCTCGTTTTCTGCGATGATTTCTTCTGCGATGCTGTTAAATCGCACGGCAATGCCGGCCAGCGTATCGCCCGGCAGCACGCTGTACTCGATCAGAGTGCCGCGCGGCAGATTGCCTGGAATGGGTGTGAAGGTGGGCAGGATGCTTCCCGGCGGAGGGATCCTGATCGTCTGCCCGACGAAGATCACACCGTTGTTCGCCTCCATAACATCCCGGTTCTCATTGTAAATGAGCAGAATGCCGTCCGGCCCGAGATTAAATCTCTGTGCCAGCGCATCCAGCGAGTCGCCCTCCTGGATCGTGTAGTCAAACGCTTCAGAGGGCGTGGGTGACACCGTTATCGTAGGGGTGGGCGTAATGGTGGGCGTCTCGGTCGGAGGCGGTGTGCTCGTCGGAGTAGACGTCAATGTGGGGGTTGGGGTATCGGTGGCGAACAGCCCGCCGAGCGGCTGGTTCGGCCTGGTCAGCCAGACGAGGAGTAGGATGATCCCGAGCACGACCAGAGCGATGGATCCGTACATCAGCAGCGGCCCTCGTTGCAGGCGGCGTTTTCGGTAGGATTGGATCACGTCCGATGATTTAGGGGGAGTTCGATTCAGCATTTGATTGTCCTTGGATGCAATGCCATGCCTGGCAAGGTGGTTCCTCCGGACATGACCAAACAATTCTACCTGAATTTACTGGTTTGGGGAAAAATCGAAACAGTGGCGTGTTTTTGCTCTCTCCGCAGTTCAACTGCGGAGAGAACCCGGCCTATCTCATGTGCGCTTTCAGGAATTGCCCCGTGTACGACTTCTTGACCTTCATGACCTGCTCCGGGGTTCCTTCTGCGACAAGCTCCCCGCCCCGATCGCCGCCTTCGGGGCCCAGATCGATCAGCCAGTCTGCAATCTTGATGATATCCAGATTGTGCTCGATGATCAGAACCGTGTTGCCGGTATCGACCAGCCGTTGCAGCACCTCGATCAGTTTATGGACATCCGCCGCGTGCAGGCCCACGGAGGGCTCGTCCAGCACATACAGCGTCCGTCCCGTGGCGCGGCGCGAAAGTTCTTTCGAGAGTTTCACACGCTGGGCCTCACCGCCCGAAAGAGTCGTGGCCGGCTGGCCGATGCGGATGTACCCAAGACCCACCTCCTGCAGCAGCTTCAGCTTGTTGAGCATCGGCGGGTAGTTCTTGAACTCCTCCCGCGCGTGATCCACGGTCATGTCCAGCACGTCGGCAATGGAATACTTATCCCTGAACAAGACCTGAAGTGTCTCACGATTGAAGCGCTTGCCATGACACACATCGCAGGGGACATAGACATCGGGCAGGAACTGCATTTCGATCCGCAGCTCGCCCTGTCCCTGGCAGGCCTCGCAGCGCCCGCCGTGCACGTTGAACGAGAAGCGCCCGGGCTTATAGCCGCGCATTTTGCTTTCGGGCAGCTCCGCATACAGCTTGCGGATCTCGTCGAACAGGCTGGTGTACGTTCCGGGGTTAGAGCGCGGGGTGCGGCCGATCGGCGATTGGTCGATGTTGATGATCTTATCGAGATGCTCTACCCCCTCGATCTTTGTGTGCTCGCCGGCGGACCTGCGCGCCCCCATCAATTTGTCGGCCAGCGCGTTGTACAGAATATCGCTCATCAGCGTGGACTTGCCCGAGCCGCTGACACCGGTAATGCAGACCAGTTTCCCGAGCGGGATTGTGATATCGATATCTTTCAGGTTGTTGGCGCGCGCACCAATGATCTTGAGAGTCTTGCCGTTCCCTTCCCGCCTCTTTTCCGGAAGTTCGACCTGCTTGCGCCCCGAGAGATAGGCTCCGGTCAGGGACTTTGGGTGCGCCAAAATCTGCTTCGGGGTTCCCTCGGCAATGACGCGTCCGCCGTGCTCGCCTGCCGCGGGTCCCAGGTCGATGATCCAGTCGGCTTCGCGGATGGTCTCGTCGTCGTGCTCGACGACCAGGACCGTATTACCCAGATCGCGCAATCCCTTGAGGGTATCCAGGAGGCGCTTATTGTCGCGGGCGTGCAGGCCGATGGACGGCTCATCCAGCACATACAACACGCCGACCAGACGTGAGCCGACCTGCGTCGCGAGCCGGATGCGCTGGGCCTCACCGCCCGATAGCGTGGTCGCGGATCGGTTGAGCGTCAGATAATCCAGCCCGACGTTCACCAGGAAGGTGAGCCGCTCGTGGATCTCCTTCAGGACGCGCTCGGCAATCGTCTTTTGCTTGGTCGTAAGAGGTGAATTCTTGCCGGAAAGCTTCTTGACCCATTCCAGGGTCTTCAGCACAGGCCAGGATGTGGCTTCGATAATGCTGATCTCGTCAACAGTCACGGCCAGCGCAGCGGGATTCAACCTCTTACCTTTACACGTCGGGCAGGGACGGTCGGACATGAACTCGGAGATCTTCTCGCGGATATATTCGGAATTGGTCTCACGGTAGCGCCGCTCCAGGTTGGTGATCACGCCTTCGAACGCGCGCCAGAACTTGAACTCGTTCCCGTTCGAGTTCCGGTACGTCATCTGGACCTGCTTCTCGCCTGTGCCATATAGAACGATATCGAGCTGGTCCTTGGTCAGCTCGCTGACCGGCGCATCCATGTCGATCCTGTGGGCTTTGGCGGCGGCCTGCAGTCCCTGCCAGTAGTAGCCGCCTTCCTCCTTCGGGCCGCTCCATTCCATGCTGGCAATCGCGCCTTCGTTAAGGGAGCGGTCGGGGTCCGGGATGATGCGCTCCGGGTCTATCTCGAGCTTCGAGCCGAGCCCCTGACAGTCCGGGCAGGCGCCCTGAGGGGTGTTGAAGGAAAAGGTGCGCGGCTCCACTTCGGAGATGACAGTACCGTGTTCCGGGCAGGCCAGATGCTCCGAAAAATGGAGATCCTGATTCTGATCGACCAGGTTAATGGAAACATACCCCTCACCGAACTTGAGAGCCGTTTCGACCGAGTCTGTCAGCCGTGTGCGGGCGGCCTTTTGATCCTCGTTGTTCCCGTTCTGGGAAATCACGAGGCGGTCCACCACGGCTTCGATGGTGTGCTGCTTGTAGCGGTCCAGGTTGATCTCGTCGTCGAGGCTGTGGACCGTGCCGTCGACGCGGGCGCGCGTGAAGCCGGCCTTGCGGATCTCCTCGAAGACGGCCTGGTATGTCCCCTTGCGGGCGCGCACGAGCGGCGAGAGGATGAGCACGCGGGTAGAGTCGGGCAGCTTCTCGATCTTGTCCACGATCTCCTGCGCGGATTGCTTGACGACCTCGCGCCCGCAGATCGGGCAGTGCGGGATGCCGGCGCGCGCGAACAGAAGCCTCATGTAGTCGTAGATCTCGGTGACGGTGCCCACCGTCGAGCGGGGATTGTGCGAAGTCGATTTCTGGTCGATGGACACGGCAGGGGAGAGACCGTCGATGTAGTCCACGTCGGGCTTGTCCATCTGCCCGATGAACTGGCGCGCATAAGCCGACAGCGACTCCACGTACCGGCGCTGGCCCTCGGCAAAGATCGTGTCGAACGCCAGGGAGGATTTCCCCGAACCGGACAGGCCCGTGATGACGACGAGCTGATCACGCGGGATCTCGACTGTGATGTTCTTCAAATTATGGACGCGGGCACCCACCACGCGAATCGTATCGGATGACATGTTTCTCCTCGGAACGTCAATTATAGCACATCTGTTTCATTTATTGCATGTTTTGAGAGAGGGTTCGGTGAAACAGCAATCTTTTATTATACTCACAGTCATGGAGTTCAGTTGGGCAGTTTCGTAAGAGTTTTCTTAATGTCCACAGATCTCTTCGCGTCGAGCAGAGTGGCGCCAAGAGGCCACGCAGTCGAGACGCGGTTTACAAAAGACTCACGCTTCGACTTCGCCGCTACGGGCCTCCGCTCAGGACGGAGCTCACTTTAGGGTGACATGAAAAGTCCACTTTGCCCACCTTAGCTTTGATATTGCGCTATAGAATCCTCAGCAAATGGCCGCCGGCTTTCACGATAAATGCGGATTAGCTCCTCTGCATCAAAGAGTACGCGGCAGAACTCAAGACTGACCTGATTGTTCTCAGAAGTCAGGATCGCATATTCCGCCCCCGGGTCGGCCCGGAATTCGTCATCGGGCTGGTTGTGGCTGTAAGCAAAACCGACACTGCCCGGATTGAAAAAGAAATACTTGCCAATCCGCCGGATTTGCTGCGCGTGGGTATGGCCGCCGGTCAGGATGCGATCCGCGTAAGGAGCCAGGAACTTCTGAAATTCATCCTCCGGCGCGGCAGGCAGGATCAGGTCATCGAATGAGGTAGGTGAGCCATGGAAACACAATAGCTCGAGCCCGTCTTCAAGCTGTATCTTGATGGTTGGCGCAAAACTTGCGATAAAGGCGCGATCATCCTCGGTGAGCTGGGATAAAGATCACATCCTGATCTCTCCCAGCTTCGTAAGTCGTTCGGGCGGAATCCCTTCGTCCGCTGTTTCTTCGCCGCTGAGCAGCCACGCATCTGCGTTGCCCATCACCACCGGACTATTCAATCTGCGGAGGCGTTGAACGACCTGGGCCGGCTGCGGCCCGCCCTGCACCGCATCGCCCAAGCAGACGATTTGATCCATCTTTTGATCCTGGAGATCGGCTTCTACAGCTTCGAAAGCCGGGTCATTTCCATGAATATCAGATAATACAGCGATTCGCATGGTGGATCCTTTTCCCAAAATTAAGTTGTAACTATATACGATTTTTTGGTATCCAACAATCATCAACTCCCACTTTCATTGGATTGGTTTCTATATGCTTTGCTACACAACCGTCTGCCAATTACCAATCACAAATTACTTTAAACACCCCACGGATACGTATCAGGAGGATTTATCTCTTCAGGCTGGATATGCAGTGGATGCAGGGCCTCCGTTTCGTCAATGAACAAAAAGGCATCATAGCGTTTTGGTAAGACCGTAGGCACGTAATTGCCGCGGCTCTCGAATTCGGGGTGGTAGACCACACCGATCGCCCGGTGGCCGCGCGGCTGCCGGAACTCGCCCGAGACTCTTTCCTGATCGAAGATCAATAGCTTGTCGCCGGCCTGGTGGAGGATATCCTCCCAACTGCCCATGCGCGCCTCGGGGACGGTCATGCGCTCCATCGGCGCGCCCCAGGCCTCCCCGGCGATGACACTTCCGTAATAGGAGCCGAACCCTACCAGGATAACACCCTCGCTTTGATGCGCCTCCCGGGCAAGCTGGCCGATATTGAACATCCCCGCGCGCGTCATATCCGTGTAGCGCGCGTCGCCAATGTGGGTGTTATGCGCCCAGACGATTCCTTTTGCGTTCGGGCCGTGAAAATCGATCAGGCGGTCCAGTGTCTCCATCATGTGCTCATCGCGTACATTCCACGAGCCGGAACCGGTGTGGACCATGGCACGATAATAGCGTTCTGCATTCTTGATGACCAGCGCGTTTTGTTCGGCGTTGAAACCGGCTTCGGGGTCACCGTTATAGCGGCTGGCGCGTCCCTGCATTTCGAGCAGGAGCTCGATGACTTCATCTTCGCAATCCTCAGGCACCATGCGTGTGCTCCAGGCATAGGATTGCGGATCTTCTCCATAGGGCTCGAAGCACTGGTAAGCCTGTAGAGCCGTCTGGGCGGCCCGCGGATCTTTTTTCTCGAGGTAATTGAGAATCGCTTCCATCGACTCCCACAGGCTGTATACATCCAGCCCGTAAAACCCTGCCTTCCTGGATCGATCCTTGTTGAACTTGCGCATCCATTCGGCGAACGCCACGATTTCCCAGTTCGCCCACATCCAGGTCGGCCAGCGCTTGAAAGCACGCAGAACCTCAAGCGCGTTCTCGCCCGCCTCGGGATATCCTTTGACGTAACGGTTGAGGCGATAACAATCGGGCCAGTCCCCTTCAACGGCCACAAAGTTGAATCCTTTTTCGGCGATCAGACGCTGGCTGAGACGGGCTCTCCACTGGTAATATTCCGAGGTCCCGTGAGAGGCCTCGCCCAAGAGGACGAAGCGCGCCTCCCCGATCCTCTCGAGAAGAGGATCCAGGTCTTCTGCGGTTTTCAATGGGTGGCAGAACTGACGGGCTTCTTCGATCAGGAGTTCAGGCGCACGGTCTTCTGTGCGCATCCGATCTCGTAACATATCTCTCCGCGTGTACAGGTTAGCGAATGCTGACCGGGCTGAGGTGTTCCTGGAACCAGTCCCGTGCAAGCCGCGCGGCCTCTTCGAGCTTTCCCGGCTCTTCGAACAAATGGGAAGCGCCGGGTACGATCACCAGTCTCTTGTCATCACCTGGCTGCATCCGCGCGAGCGCGTGCTCATTCAAATTGATCACAACCTTGTCGTAACCGCCGACGATCAAGAGAGTCGGCGCTTGAACTCTGGGCAAAGCCGCGCCGGCCAGATCGGGCCGCCCGCCGCGCGAGACGACCGCGTCCACCTTCTCTGGAAGTTCCGCGGCGGCGATCAATGCTGCGGCTGCCCCGGTGCTCGAGCCGAACAGACCACGCTTGAGTTCACGCGCGTAGGGCTGCAGGTCAAGCCATTCCAGAGCGCCGGCGGTCCTTCGCGCCAATAGGTCGACATCGAAGCGCAGATGACGAGTGTGCTCGTCGATCTGTTCCTCCTCCGGCGTCAGAAGATCAAAGAGCAGGGTAGCAAGCCCGCCTTCCTGCAATTCTCGGGCGACATACTGGTTGCGCGGGCTGTGGCGGCTACTACCGCTCCCGTGCACAAAAACCACCAGGCCGCTGGCATCCTGCGGGATGCTCACCATTCCCTCCAGGCGAACACCCGTGCTTAGAATTTGAACGTCGTGATGTTCAGTATTGAATGTATTCATATTGTCTCTGCTCTTAATGCAAATTTATCCATGCTGTAATTGCCGGTTTGCTTCCTCTAGGAACATCCGCACCTCTTCGTCGGTTGTCTGCGAGAAATCCTCATACCACCGGCCCACGCCATAAAATGGCTCCGGCGTCATCGCACAGACAATCTGGTCTACTTCCCTTTCGAGCGCTGCACAGGTCTCCGGTGCAGCGGTCGGTACAGCGACAACAATCTGGGCCGGATGGAGGGCGCGTAACCCGGCGACTGCGGCGCGCATACTCGCGCCCGTGGCCAGTCCATCGTCGATCAGGATCACGGTCCGGTCACGGACGTCTGGCATTGGACGGTCGCCGCGGTAGGCTCGCTCGCGGCGCTCCAGCTCCTGGAGCTCTCGCTGTGCCACTCGATCGATCACCCTCTCAGGAATCCTGAGAGTTTGAACGATATCGTTGTTGAGCACCCGTACTCCACCCGAGGCGATTGCCCCGATGGCCAGTTCTTCATGACCGGGCAATCCCAGTTTCCGCACGATAAAAATGTCAAGAGGGGCGCCAAGGGCCAACGCGACTTCAAATGCAACCGGCACGCCGCCGCGGGGCAGGGCTAACACGACCACGTCCGATCGGCCAGCAAAGGCTGATAACTCTGTAGCCAGTTTCTGACCTGCGTCCCTGCGATCCTTGAATATCGCCATTCTTCCTCCTTCCGTAATCAGGATATCCCCGCTCGTTCGGCATTGGTGCAAGAAATTTTCAGACACTTTTCTGTAGAAATGGTTCTCTACGGAAATAATATTACCTCGATTTTTCGCGAAAGTAATGAGGAATTCCCCCCAAGAGCATAGGTCGTTTCCCTGTGTTTTGCAGAGCAGAAAAGAACAGGCCCGCCGCAGGGATTTTCGTCCCCGGGCGAACCTGTGTCTGTTGCTGTTGCGCTGCGGCTTATGGAAGCGGTTCGAAGTTCGAGACGATCAGATACAGCTCATCATCAATGGCCTCTTCTACGTAATCGATCGTGATGTCGACAGGGAAGCCATAAGTCGGATCGTAAGTCACGGTTACCTGATCGGCTGCCCCGGCAAGATCCGCTTCGACCTCCGCAAAGATGAGATCGATTGTCGCAAACCTATCGAAGAACTCGCGGTTAACCTCCTCG
>DASTFG010000275.1:0-4825 GCA_035708785.1 Anaerolineales bacterium | reverse complement strand
TGCTTTACCACGCGGGACATGTCCGCTTCCATTACGGTCAACACGTGCGGGGATGTATGCTTGGACATGACCATATGCTCGGCGATCTGTTTTCTGATGACCGTATGTTTGATGAGTTGGTCGCCAGTAAGCGGGGTGGCCGCAGGCACAGCCGCTTGCACAGGTTGAGGAGCGGTGGACCTTCCACTTTCGATGAAGCTCAAGACATCATTCTTGGTAATTCGTCCATTCATGCCTGTGCCCTGCACTTCCTGTAAATTCACCCCGTGCTCCGCCGCGATCTTTGCAACGACAGGGGAGATGAAGCCAACCTCTTGTTTTGTCGAAGGTCGAGCGTCGAAAGTCTCAGGCTGAGAGGGAGCCGGCGTTTGAGGTTCGACCCTTGACTTTGTTTTTGTTGCAGCACCTGCTGTAGAAGAACTCTCAACGGACTCCCCAGGTTTGCCGATAAACGCCAGGACCTCCCCCACTTTTGCAGCGGCACCCTCTTCCGCGACGATCTTCAATACCGTCCCGGAGGCAGGCGCCGGGATTTCGGTATCCACTTTGTCGGTGTTGACTTCAAGAAGAGGCTCCAGTTCATCTACCGAGTCGCCTTCCCGTTTGAGCCATTTGATGATTGTTACCTCTTCGACGCCTTCGCCGAGTAGTGGAACAAGTACCTTAGTTGCCATGAATTCTCCTTCTTTTTCACCACGAAGGACACCAAGGAGCACAAAGGTTTTTCACTTCGAGGTGCTTAGCGTGCCGCCTTGGTGATTCTTCGAGCCCTTGGTGGTTAGTGAATCTCAGGATAACGAGCAGGGTCAGCTTCGTGCATCATCTCATACACAGCATCGAAGACCGCCTCAGCGTTCGGCTTGGACCAGTAGTCTCCATCACTGCCATACGCGGGACGGTGTGCCTTACCGGATAGTGTTCGAGGCGGGGAATCGAGATGGAAATAGCCGCCCTGCTTTTCGATCACTTCCTGCATCATATAGGCAGAGGCACCGCCGGGGACGTCTTCGTCCAGGAACAGGATCCGATTGGTTTTCTGCAAAGACTCGACGATCCTGCCATGAATATCAAAGGGCAGTAAAGATTGTACATCTACAATTTCGACTTCGATCCCGGCCTTCGAGAGCTTCTGGGCCGCGTCCATCGCAATCCGGCAACACGCGCCGTAGGTAACAACAGTTACGTCACCGCCCTCGCGGATGATCTCCGGCACTCCCAGGGGGACGGTGAACTCACCGATGTTATCGGGTAATTTCTCCTTGACGCGGTAACCATTCAGGACCTCAACGACCAGAGCAGGCTCGTCAGATTTCAGTATGGTGTTGTAGAAGCCTGCAGCGCGAGTCATGTCACGCGGCACAAGCACGTTGATCCCGCGCACCAGATGAATAATGCCCGCCATCGGCGAACCGGCATGCCAGATGCCTTCCAGGCGATGCCCGCGGGTGCGGATGATGACCGGGGCCGCTTGCCCACCCACTGTGCGCCAGTGCAGATTTGCAAGGTCGTCGGACATGATCTGCAAAGCATACAGAACATAATCGAGGTATTGGATTTCACAGATCGGTCTCAGGCCGCGCATCGCCATGCCGATTGCCTGTCCCAGGATCGTCGCCTCCCGAATACCGGTATCCGTCACACGAAATTCGCCGTACTTCTCCTGCATTCCTTTGAAACCCTGGTTGACATCACCCAGGAATCCGACATCCTCCCCAAACGCGATCACGCGCGGATCACGTCCCAGGATGGAATCGAATGCGGCATTCATCACTTCGAAACCCATCACGGTCGGTGACGAGCTCGAATAGACGGGCTTGACTTCCTTCACCGCCACTGCCTTGCCGCTGTGCAGATACGAGCCATAACGCTCCAAATTGATCATTTCCTGTTCATTCTTCCATTCGATCAGGACCTGCTTGGAGGGATTCGCTTCGTCGCGCAGGACTCTCAAGGCTTCATGCGCGGCGGCGTGGACATCCCGCCTCAGCGGCGCGGGGAGGGCTGCCAGCCGTTCCCGGATCTGTTCCAGCTCCGACGCGTGACTCGAGCTCCCTGCGATCTCGTCGAGCATATCCATTACATGGCCGCGCTCCTCCAGGATGGGGGCGAGGTACACCTCCCAGGCAACTTTGCGGATTCTCTCCACAGCCGAGCGGTCCTCCTTTTCAAGCGCCACCAGCTCTCGTTCGGATATGAGGCGGTTGTCGATCATCCACTCGCGCATCTTGCGGACGCAGTCAAACTCCTCCTCGAACTTGAGCCGCTCCGGGGTCTTGTAGCGCTCGTGGCTGCCAGAAGTGGAATGCCCCTGGGGCTGAGTCACCTCCGTGACATGCACAAGCGCCGGGATGTGATACTGGCGCGCGATCTCGGCAGCGGTCGCGTACGTCTCGATCAGGGCGGGATAATCCCAGCCGCGGACCTGATAGAGATCGTAGCCGCGCTGGCACTCCGGCTCGGGACACGGCTCACGCTGAAAGCCCTGCAGAATGTCATGGATGTTTTCCTTGACCATCTGGAACTGGTTGGGGACGGAGATACCATAGCCATCATCATAAACTGTGATAATGGTTGGCGCCTTTAATACGCCGATGGCATTGACCGATTCCCAGAAGATGCCTTCGGCAGCGGACGCGTTGCCGATGCTCGCAAACGTGACTTCATTGCCATTTTTGGAAAACTGGCTGAATTGCTCGAGCTCCTCGAGTTCCCGATAAAGGACCGATGCATAGGCCAGCCCCACCGTGCGCGGCATCTGCGTGCCCGTCGGCGAGACATCGGCAGAGGTATTGTACATTTCAGTTTGACTCTTCCACGAGCCATCCGGGTTGAGGTAGCGGCTGGCGAAGTGCGCGTTCATCGAACGCCCGCCTGTATTGGACTCGTGGTTTACGTCTGCATGTGCGTAGAGCTGGGCAAAAAATTCCTGGATATTCATCACCCCTAACATGAACATCCAGGTCTGGTCACGGTAATATCCTGAGCGCCAGTCGCCCTTTTTGAACGCCCGCGCAATCGCAATATTAGCAAGCTCCTTGCCATCGCCGAAAATGCCGAATTTTGCCTTACCGCTTAATACTTCACGTCTGCCAATTAAACTTGCCTGCCTGCTCTGGTAGGCCAGGCGATAATCCTTAATGATCTCTTCTTTGTCGAGGGGAAGCGTAACAGCACTCTGCTTTTCAAGCATGAACTCTCTCCTGAAATTGAGTTAAGGGGATTATAACAAATGCGTGATGTGTGGGGTCATCCATGAGTGAAATTGGTCTATTGACCGTTATACGCCAATGGCGTATACTATACGGCTAGCCATGCAATTCATTGAAACCAGCATTTTCACACGCCAGGTTACGGCTTTAATCACAGATGATGAATATAGTCAGTTACAGGTTGCCTTGTCTGCTCATCCCGATATGGGCAATATCATCCCTCATAGCGGCGGCTTGCGCAAAATTCGCTGGTCAACGAGTCGGCGCGGAAAACGCGCTGGTATGCGCGCAATTTACTATTGGGTTGTACGAGAAGACCAAATTCTCATGCTCTTCATGTATCCCAAGAGTGAAAAAGGATGATCTAACACCGCAGCAGATTAAAGTTTTGCGAGAAATCGTCAAGAAGGAGTTCAAATGAAAGACGACTTGTTCAACGAACTGGTAGAGAGTGTTCGCGAGGGTGGGAAAATATTGCGTGGTAAGGCAAAGCCCTCAAGGAAATTTACGATAGTAGCCCCCGATGTCAAAAAAATCCGCTCAGATTACAAACTTTCGCAAAATGAGTTTGCAGCACTCATGGGGATCAGTGTAAAAACATTGCGCAATTGGGAGCAGGGTAGGCGAGTCCCCGATGGTCCAGCACGCGTGCTGTTGCAGGTTGCAGCGAAACATCCTGAGGCGATCTGGGATGTAGTGAAAGCAAGACCAAGAGCGGGATAATCACCTCCCCAACGCCTCCTGCACTGCCTCATACACATCCAGGCTCCCATATCCATACGCGGCGTTGGGAACATCCCCCTCGAAACAGCCGACCTCTGTGCTGCCCGTATACGGGTCCGCGGTCTGGATCAGGAGCTGCTCCGTGCGCTCGATATCGCCGATCAGGCTCGGGTCAGCAGACCACAATAATGCGACCGCGCCCGCCACGTGCGGACCCGCCATGGAAGTGCCGCTGTTCGAACCGTACGTCCCACCCGGCAAAGCAGACAGGATATCCACGCCGGGCGCGACGATATCCGGCTTGATGCGTCCTGAGCCATCGGCGGTCACAGGGCCGCGGCTGCTGAAGATCGCCACACTTCCCGACCGGTCGATCGCTCCGACCGAAAAGACTGAATCATACAAAGACAGGGGCGCATCCACCGTGCTGCAAGCCGGGCCGTCGTTGCCTGTCGAAACTGCCACGAAGATCCCTGCGGCTCGCAGATGATCCGCTGCGGCCAGCAGCGCATTCGGGTCACAGCCTTCGATCTCGGGGCATCCCCACGAATTGTTCAAGACATCTGCTGCACGAGTGGGATCGCCGTCGGTGAACGGGTCGCCACCCTGCGGGAACGGGGCGAGCATGAACTGCATGCAATCCAGATACAATGCAGGATTCGCTAAGTTGCGATCCAGATTCGCACAGGCAAACCAGGTTGCCGCCGGGGCAATGCCGATACCGTTCTGCCCCAGGATGGTCCCAAGTGTATGGGTTCCATGGCCGTTATCATCGTAGGGGGAAGGCTCGCCGTTCCAGGGATCGAACCAGTTGTAATCGTGGCCCTCACTACTGCCGCGATAGCTGCCCTGTAGTGCGGGATGATTCACGTCCACGCCGCTATCGGATTGTC
>DASTFG010000274.1:0-4211 GCA_035708785.1 Anaerolineales bacterium | reverse complement strand
ACAAAGCCCGCGGATGATGGTTATGAACTGGTCTACTCGCCGGAGTGGGAGACGCGCATCTATTTCACGGGCCTGCGTGACTACGACCTCTGGCGCGATCAGCCAGGGCTCCGGGTGCCGGTCCTCTTCCTGCGCGGCGCGGAAACGGACACCTTCTGGGAGGAAGCGGCGGAGCTCGTGAAGCGGAAACAGCCGCGGGCGAGGATCGAAACGCTGGAAAAATCCACGCACTTGCTGCCGCTCGAGCGTCCACAGGAAGTGTTTGACATCATACAATCATTTTTGAAAACTCTAGAGTCTGACGGGTTATTGTACGTGAAAGGCATGTCGCCGAAGAAAGCGGGAGTAAGTGTCGCCACGGCGACGCTCCCTGACTCCAGAGAGATGAGGGATTACGATGTCTGAATATTCTTCTGCCGAACTGATGATCATCAATGCTGCCCGTCTCTTGCGCGATGGGGATGTGGTCTTCGTGGGCGTCGGGCAGCCAAACCTTGCCTGCAACCTGGCCAAGCGCACCCACGCGCCGAATCTGGTGATGATCTATGAAGCCGGCGTGATCGGCGCGGAGCCGGCGCGTCTGCCGCTGTCGATCGGCGATCCCACACTGGTAAGCGGCTCGCTGTCCGTCGTCAGCATGTACGATATCTTCGCGAACTACCTGCAGCGCGGCAACGTCGACGTGGGCTTCATGGGCGGCGCGCAGATCGACAAATACGGCAACGTCAATGCCACGGTGATCGGCGCATATGATCGTCCCAAAGTGCGTCTTCCGGGCTCCGGGGGCTCACAGGAGATCGCAGCCTGGGCGAACCGCTGCTACATCATGACGCCGCACCAGAAGCGGCGCTTCCCTGAGAAAGTGGAATTCATGACTTCGGCCGGATTCATCCGTGGCAAAGGCGACCGCGAAGAGGCGGGCCTGCGCGGCGGTGGGATGCTGGCCGTCGTCACCGATATTGGATTGCTGGAGCCTGACGAAACCGGTGAGATGACCCTGACCGCGCTGCATCCCGGCAAAGTCATGGAGCAGGCAAAGGAAAATACTGGCTGGGATCTGAAAGTCGCCAGCCCCCTGCGGACAACTGAACCGGTGACAGAAAATGAACTGAGGATTTTGCGGGACGAACTCGACCCGACCGGGATCTATGTCAGAGGCGGTTAGTTGAAGCGTTCCATCGCAGTTGTGATTTTCCTTTTGTGGATCGGCATCATCGTCAGTGCATATTATGTCGTCCAGAAACCGGGCCTGTTGAATGCATTCACAGGCCTGATTGGTACTTTATGGACATTCATCGTTGCAGGACTCCTCCTGTTCAACGCATACGGTATCGGGAGGAGAATCCTGAGCTGGTTAGGATTACAGTCCGCCAATGGAATTGAACGCCTCCTATTGGGCTGCGGCATCGGGCTTGGCGCGCTTGGCTTGCTCGGCTTATTTTTTTCCGCACTGCAACTTGCCGACGAAAGGTTTCTCACACTCTTCCAGGTTGCACTCGCCGCGTTCTTCATTTTTGGAAGAGAGTTCATAAATTTACGGCTTGATTTCAAATCTCTTTCATCTCATTCGAATCTCTCATTCAGCCAGTTCAATCTCTTTTCAAGAATCGCCATCATCTTCCCGTGGGCGTTGGCTTTTCTACTTACGCTTGTTCCACCCTTTGAGGCCTTCGACGCGCTGCTCTACCACCTCGCACAGCCCGCCAGAATCTTGCAGGATGGTGGGCTGCGCGCCATCGACATCACGCCGTTCTGGTTTCCCAGCCTCAGCCAGAGCACATATCTCTGGGCGCTTGCCATGGGAAGCGAACGCGCCGCTCAAATGCTGCATCTGGCATGGGGAGTGCTCTCAGTGCTTTTACTCTGGCGCTGGGCTGTCAAAGTCTGGGACATTGAGATCGGGCGCAAGACGTTGTTGCTGCTGGCCGGGCTCCCCTCCCTGCCGATGCTTGCGTCCTGGGCCTATGCCGATATGGCACTGGTGTTTTATGCAAGCGCTGCCCTCTATGCTCTAAGGCTTCACGGGGCCTCAAAATCATTTCCTTGGTTATGGGCCGCCGCTGTACTGACCGGCCTGGCAATGGGCGTGAAATATACCTCTTTTACCGTCCCTCTGGCGGGCGGCCTGTTAATTCTCTTTTGGTGGAGGCGCGAACTGATCCAGGCGATCTGCTACGCAGTGCGGTTCAGTGTCCTCGCACTGCTTGTCGCCCTGCCCTGGTACGCCCGTAACGCCCTCATGATGGGAAATCCATTCTATCCCTTTGTGTTTGGCGGGCGCTACTGGGACAGCTTTCTCAGCGCCTGGTATGCAGATGCCGGAACGGGCATCGGCTGGAATGCCATCCGGGTCCTGTTGCTCCCATTGAACGTTGTGCTCGGGCACCGCGATGTGACATTTTTCGATGGAAGGCTGGGACCGATCTTTTTGATCCTGGCCCCCTTCACGCTGTGGATCCTGCTCTCCGGCCCGTATCAGGATTCGGACCGCGACATATCATTGCGGGCCATCGGACTGTTCGCCGTTATAAGCTTTGGCGCCTGGACTATCGGCGTGATCAACTCTGCCTCCTTGTGGCAGGCACGCCTGCTCCTACCCGCGCTCGTACCTTTTGCCATCCCCAGCGCGTTGGGGTGGGACAGTTTGCGAAGACTGGATACGCCGGCGTTTCGCATCAGCTTCCTCGCGAACGTGGTGATTGCCATGGTGATCGCGTTGTCCTTATTCGATAACGCTATGTTTGCATTGCAGCGCAATCCGCTGGCCGTGGCACTCGGTGCCCAAACCCGGGAGCAATATATCGCCCGAATCAATCCCTCCTATGCCGCTCTCATTCAGCGCCTGGACGGATTGCCTGGGAAGGCATATATATACAGCCTGTTCGAACCGCGCTCCTATGGCCTGCCGCGGCACACGCAGCCAGATGCCATCAACTATAATTTTGCCCACGATCATTATCTTTACAAAACGCCATCTGAGATCATCCGGCATTGGAAAACCGCGGGATATACACACGTCATCGTTTACGAAAGAGGCCTGGAATTTATCGCGAACGATCCATCCGGCAAACTCACTCCGAGCGCACAGGCTGCGCTTCAGGAGGTCCTGACGGACCTGGAATTGATCGACCAGACCCCGGACAAAGTGTATACAATATACCGGATCCCTCAGGAATAATTCGGCCTGGGCCGGCAAATCATCATATCTCTGAGATCCAATCTAGTCAAAGCATTGATGATCGAACACCTTCCGATCAGAACAACCAGGAGATCATCCGGATGAAAAAGCGGGGATATTTGCTCGCGCTCTTAAGCGCGCTCCAGCTCCTGAGTGCTGCCCTCTATCTGGGCGCAGCAGAACAGCCCGGGTTTCCCCTGGACGACGCCTGGATTCACCAAACCTATGCGCGCAACCTTGGGCTGCATGGCCTGATGGCATTTTCGCCTGAGCAACCCTCCACAGGCAGCACCTCTCCGGGTTGGACAACCCTCCTGGCAGCAGGGTATGTATTGAAAGCACCGCTCTTTGACTGGGCCTATATTTGGGGAAGCATCTTTGGGATCGCCGCTGCATTTACTGCGGCGCGCCTCAGCCATAGTTACTTTGGGGATTCTAAACGTGCGATGATCGTTGCAGTCGTCTGCATCCTCGAATGGCACCTTGCCTGGGCGACGCTTTCCGGTATGGAAATCAGTCTGTTCACTTTTCTCAGCCTCCTGATTCTGCTGGCGCTCTATCACAATACATCACCCTTTTTGATGGGTTTATTGATAGGGTTAACTTTCCTGATTCGGCCGGAAGGTATCATCTTCGCCCTGCTTTATGGAATGAAATTGCTTTTCACAAATCGAGTTGATCTGAGGCGATTTCTTATCAAGGTAGGCGCTTTCGCCGGTATTTTCCTGCTTGTGATCGGTCCCTGGATCCTCTTCAATCTCGTCTACAATGGAAGGCCATTTCCCAGCACCATCTCGTCAAAGTTCATGCAGTACGGCTATCCGTGGTCACTGTGGAATTCATTCGCATATCTTGTGAAAGTATCGATCTATTTTATTAATGGCCCTCTGATGCTGCTCATCCCCGGTGTGGTGGTTGCTCTATACGATACGTTTCGGAAGAGACGAACGGAGCTTTATGATCCCGTGGCGTGGTCCTCGATCCTGATCGGGCTCTATGCAGTCGCGCTGCCTGCCATCTATCATCATGGCCG
>DASTFG010000273.1:0-3554 GCA_035708785.1 Anaerolineales bacterium | reverse complement strand
GGGGTACTCGGCGGGCTGATTACCCAAGCCGCTCCTATTCGTTAGAAAAACAGTTATGTCAAAATGAGGAGATTTGAGATGGCTACTGAAACATCCATTCGAGCAAGAGCGAAATCCGATGAAGTCGCTGAAACTGCGGTGACCACTGGACCTGCCGCGGCCGCCATGATCTCAGGCGCGATCGGTACCTTTGTCATCGGCCTGTTGACCACCGGCGCGGTGATCTTCGAGGGTCTGAGGGAGGCACTTAACTGGTGGAATCCAGCGGGGCCGTTGACCGGGAAAACCGGCGTCGGCGTGATCGCCTGGCTGATTAGCTGGGCCCTGCTGAATACGGTCTGGAAGGGCAAAGAGTATGACCTGCGTCAGGCCTTTGTCATCACCCTGGTCTTTGTGACCCTGGGTGTGATCCTGACCTTCCCGCCGGTTTTCGAAGCGTTTGAATAGAAAATCCAATCGCCGTTACTGTGGGGCTGTCGGGAGAAAACTCTAAGAGAAGTATTTTCAGCCGCGAGCAGTATGAGCGCATGAAGGAAGTTATTGGATAAGGCAAAGTATCGGAAAGGAGAAAATAATGATGATGGGATTTGACTTAATTTTAGTCCTTGTGATTGTCGGCGGGATCGCATACGCCCTCGGCTGGCGACCGCAGTTCAATCAAAACGGGCCGTCCCAAACCAAAGAGACGCCCCTAGAGCTCTTGAAGGAACGCTACGCGCGCGGGGAGATCAGCCGCGACGAGTATGACCAGATGCGCCGGGACCTGGAAGGTGGAGCTGGATAAGCCGTTTCTTACAGGAAGCAGTCCAGCAGGTTGGGGAAAGGCCAACTGTCAACCCGAGTGCGGAGGTCGATGTGGTCGCCGGTGGAATTGCCGGTCTTCCGTCTCACGGCTCACAAGACGCGGCTGATCGCCCGCTGGATTGAACGCGCTGCATCCAGATCGGAGAAAGCTATGGAAATCCCACGGCACTGGAGATTGAAGGACCAGCGCTACCGCCTGGAAGGCTCATGCTGCCCGACGTGTGGCCAGCTCATCTTCCCGCCACGCCCAGTTTGTGCACAGTGTCACTGCACTGCACGCCCTGCCCGGATCGCAGGCTACGAGCTCTGGGTAATCCACCCATCGAATCGCAAAGTAGGTCGTGTGCCATCAGAAAGGATAATTAGGTGAATCCTATGATACCTAACCTCGCCGCATCGATCACAAAGGCCGCCAGCAAACAGACCTATTACACGATCCGCTTCCTCGTCGATCGCGAACGCGTCGACGACGCGTATCGGGCGTATGCATACTTCCGTTGGGTGGATGATGTCGTCGACGCGGATTCGAGTTCAGGGTCTGAACGGAGGGCCTTCCTTGAGCGGCAAAAATCCCTACTTGAAAAATGCTATCAGGGCGAGATCCCGGGAGATGCAAACGTCCAGGAAAAAATGCTGGTGGAGCTAGTTCAGCACGATCATGAAAAGAACAGCGGTCTTGAAACCTATCTGCGCAACATGATGGCGGTGATTGA
The DNA here is from genome assembly GCA_035708785.1 of Anaerolineales bacterium. Taxonomy (GTDB): domain Bacteria; phylum Chloroflexota; class Anaerolineae; order Anaerolineales; family Villigracilaceae; genus Defluviilinea. Next base: position 2,037 of record DASTFG010000273.1, on the reverse strand, counting down.
TTTCGACGTCAAGCGCCGCGGCAGGTTAATCTCGCAAGTAGAACTGAACGAGTACACGCGCAGGCTGACTGTCGCGGTCACTGAGACCCTGCATCACTTCATCGGCCACAGCCAGCCCTTTTCCCAAAATGGAGGGCGTTACCTGGCCGTTACCGGAGCTCACATTGTACACATGCTGCGGGACACCCTGAAGGACACCGAGGCAGGCTACTTTAATATCCCACGTGAATATATGGTGGCCAAAGGGATCGGCCCACAGGATGTGGAAAGTGATGCCTACCGGGCGTGGGTAAAGGAGCGGGCCAAGCTGGCGCGAGCCTGTTTTAGATTCGGAAAAGATTACTCGGCCCGGCTCAAGAATATCCGTTGCCGTATAGCCAGCTATGCCTACATGGCCCGCTTCGAGGTGATCCTAGACGCCATCGAGAGGCTGGACTACCGGCTGGTGCCTGAATACCCACAGGGCATGCGAGCCGGGATGAGGATGAGCGGGTCGGTGCTCTCGCTGGCCCTCTTTCCACCGATACGGAAATGATGCGTCTTTACCGGGTTGGAGTGCAGCATGGCATGCGCTTTCATGGTCATCCCCATGCTGCTCCGTCTCGACCATTACATGGTCAGTCACGCGAGCCACCAGAAGCATATGCGTGCCACCAGGTGGAGGTATCCGGCTTATTCATTCCGGCAGTTATCAACTTCAAAACAGGAGGTTCTTTCATGAAATCTGTTATGTCTTCCAGAGAACCGGATTACCGCTGGGCACCCATCACGGTCGTCAGTGGCATCGTCGGCATTGCCGCCTATGTCCTAGTCGGCGTGACCAGCCATTCCAATCCGCTTGCAGTTCCCCTCGCCTTTGCCTTCGCATTCGGTATCACGGTGAGCAGTATCGGGCTCTACCACATTCTTGGGGGAGAGACAGGCTCCCGGCTGGCGCTCATTGCAGCCGTGACCAATGTCGTGGCTGCGGCGCTGTTGCTCGCCATGATCCTGATCCAGGCCTCAGTCTGGGCAACGGTGGACCAGCCTGATGTTGCGCTCAGAGCGGTCTGGTGGGGTCTCGATGTGGGGTGGGATCTCTATATAGGAACGGGCACCATCCTGTTTGCACTTTGTATGTTGGGACGGCGCGGCCTCGGCACCCGGTTTGCTGTGTCCGGGCTCTTGATCGCCAGCATATTTCTCATTCTCAATATCGCTACCTTCCCGAAACCACCGGATACCGCCGGACTGGTGGATCTGGGCCCGCTGGTCGGTCTTTGGTACCTGGTGGTCTACGTGCGCGTGGGTGTTTCTGCTTTTCTTCTAGAGAGGCAGCAGCGGAAAGCAGCCGCCTTATTATCAAGATAACCGGCCCTACCCTTTGCGCCCAACTTCCGCTATCTGGTGGGCGCTATGAACCCGTTCTAATTTCAATCATGGAGGTAACCATGACTAACCGAGAATTCCTGACACTGTTCCACGGCATGTTCCTGGGCTTCCTGTTCTTGCTGGCTTTCGCCGGTGGGTTGGCAAGCCTGTACAGTTTGCGACCGGGGCTCGTCGCTGCTTCCGGACTGAAGCCGCGCCTGCTCCGTCTGAAAGTCAGCACCTGGCTGATGACGATCGTTGCATGGCTACTTGTGATCACAGGCACCTATGTGATTTACCCGTGGTACCGCGCCCCGGCCCCCGAGGGAGCCGATCTTTCGCTGTACCCTCGCTCTTTCCTTAGGGCGAGCGAGACGCTCTCCAGCTTGCACACCTTCGGCATGGAATGGAAGGAGCATATTGCCTGGTTTGCCCCTATCCTGGCGACCGTGGTTGCTTATCTGGTCATGCGTTACGGTCCCGAACTGGCGAAAAAATCGCAACTACGCAGGATCGTGATTGTGCTCTTCGTGATCTCCTTCGCAGCTGCCGGCATCGCCGGGGTACTCGGCGGGCTGATTACCCAAGCCGCTCCTATTCGTTAGAAAAACAGTTATGTCAAAATGAGGAGATTTGAGATGGCTACTGAAACATCCATTCGAGCAAGAGCGAAATCCGATGAAGTCG
>DASTFG010000272.1:0-4012 GCA_035708785.1 Anaerolineales bacterium | reverse complement strand
CAGGTCTGCCCGCGCCGCGTAACTGTGGCGGTAGTCCTCCCAGGGATGCCACTGTGGGAGGTATTCGCCCCAATGTGCATGGGCAGTCAGTATCTTGCCTACTGCATTGGATTGGATTAATTCCCGCGCTTGCTTGAGCGTGGGATGATAACGGAATTGGAAGCCGACAAGGATCTTGCTTCCACTTTTTTGCGCCGTCTTATAGAGAACATCGAGTCGCGCAGGTGAATGAGAGACCGGCTTTTCAAGCAGGATATGACGCCCTGCTTCCACCGCCGGAATGGCAACATCTAAATGCAGGGATGTCGGATTGGCGACGATCACTGCATCAGGCTGATGTTTTTTGAGCGCTTCCTGTAAATCCGTTTCGGCGGGATAGTCTTTGAGCTCGTCATCTGGCAAAGTTCCTTTGCGTGTCCGCAAAAGGACAATGTCTCTTTCACCTAATGCAATTAGATTACGGAGATGTCTTCTTCCAACAGAGCCAAGGCCAGCGATGAGAAATTTCATAAATATCTCTTGTAGACTGGTTTGAGAATAGGACCTTTATCTTCACCAACTTAAATCTTTTTCGTAATTCCACTTCACCAGCATCTCGCCCGCGACTTCCTTGAAAAGGGACTTATCACGTGCTGTGAAAAGTCGTTCCCAGTTCCCTGCCTGCCCCTTTGCAAGGAAAGAAGCGATGTCTTCATTCCGTTTACTCTGCCACTCCTCATCGGGATTGGATTCCATCTCGGCTTTGATCTCTTTCTCCAGCGAGGGGTCAATCCTGTCGACACGAAGGAATTGCCACAGACGAGACAATTCTTCAAGCGGATTTTGAATAAGGTCTTCATAGCGTAAGTAAAGATAATTTCCGGCAAAGAGTCTTTTCCCCTCATCTTGGGTCTCCTGCACATTGGACGCCCAGCCCTTTGCCGCTCGGCGGATGAAGGTCTCCGTGAAGATCGAGCGCGAGCCGTTAGTGAATTGCGTATGGTCTTGCCGAATCTCCGCGACAATGCGTTTGTCTTCCGAGCTTAGAAATCCGGATTCCTCTACAAAGTTCCTGAAGCGTTCTGAGACTAGCACATCGCGCCCATCACGGACGATATACACGAGCTTCGCGTCTGGATAGACCGCGTGCAGATCACGGACCGCCCGGCCGTGGATCGTGGAGGAGGGACTCTTATCCCCGACGATGCGCTTGCCATTCTTTGCCGCGTCGCGCTCCATGATGAAGTCCGCGGCGGCGCGCAGGACAAGGGGCGAAAGGTCGCGTCCCCGGTTCCAGCGGTTGGACTTACGGGTCAGCCATTCCTCGGCTTCGGGCGAATCCACCAGCGATTTGAGCAATGGCTTGCGTGTGAAAAAATGTGCTTGGTAGTTGCAGTGCACGTCCGGGTGCAGGCGGACGAGCCGCATGAGGAGCGTTGTCCCTGAGCGGGCATGGCCGAAGATGAAGAACTTATCGCGCGGGAAGAATTGTTTGATTTCTGCCACTTCCCCCGCCGTAATGGGTGGAATGGGATTACGTTTTTCTTTTTTAGCACTACCCTTGAGCAGGATGCGGACGGCGGATTTGAAGCGAGAAAACATGACCCTGAAATCTCCGACTTATCTTTTCCAGTTCAACATCACCAGCCCGGCCAGACAAACCAAGATCCCCAAAACATTCACCCATGAGATTTTATCTTTGAAGATGAAAATCGCCACAGGGACCAGGATCAGCGAGGCCACTATATTGACCAGCACCGCCGCAATTCCCAGATTCCAGCCGGCGCGATAAGTGAGAAGGAAGCCAAATTCGATGCCCACGATCGCGATGGCGAGCCCGATGGTGGCCCAGTTGAGGCGTTTGAGTTCCGTGCTGATGCCATCCGTCGCGGGAAAGAACAAGAATCCGAGCAGGGTAACGGCAAATGCAACCGCATATGTCACTAATAAGGAGACGGCGAAGTTAACATTTGGCGGCGTGCTCTTGGCGACAAAATGATAGAACGCGCTGGAGGCGATAGCTAGGGAAATTGAGAAGTAAAAGAGGAACATGGGTTTAGTCACTAGTCTTCTAGTGGACTGGTCTGATGGTCATTCATCTTTAATACCTTCAAAATATACTCTGCTGTCCGTTTGCCTGATGATCCATCGATAAATGTGATTTCATCCTCGATGAACTTTCTGCGTTCCGCGGCGTCGAGCGAGGGATTCCTGAGATAGAGGTTGATCACCTCACACAGTTCTTTCTCATTACTCGCCACTCTTCCTGCCTTGGCATCTCGAAATCTCTTATGCGTGGGCCAGTTGCCGATCTTCCTGAGCGAGAGCGAGAACTTTTTGGGCACGTTCCACCCCCCCGGGACGTCGATCACTGCAGCGACGATCGGCGTGTCGTGTACGGCGGTCTCGACAACCATCGTTGAGTATACCGTTACCAAAACAGCCGAGTGCGCCATCATAGACGATTTTTCATCCATATCCTCCCCGCCGTAGTAACCGAGCGAGCCGCCCAAGGGCACAGGCTTGACCACATGCACATGCGGATATTTTTTCTCGAGCGCAAAGATCTGTTCGCGTTCTTCGGCAAAGATCCTGGGCTTGTCCTGAAAGTGACTTGGATGGAGGCGCACAAGCAACTGCGAAGGCTCAGCCAGCGAATCGGAGGAGACCAGCTTTGCCAGCGCCTCCACGTTCGGATAGTTCGGCGCGAAGTGAACGAACGAGCAGGCGTATGAGATCAGCTTGCGGTTCAGGTCCAGCCCGTGCAGCTTGAAATAATCCTTCTTCGATAAGAGCCATTGTTTTCTAAAATAACCGTCATACGACGGTATGCCGCCGATGTGCACGCGCTCGGGATCCCAGTCGGAGCCGTAGACCAGCTCATCCTTTTGCAATTGCGACCAGCACGTGGCGTAGTCCATTGGCGCGCCGCGGATCGCGTAACTGGACGGGTTGTCCCAGCCGACGATCGCAGCCATGCTGGGAACGTGGCGCAGGGCCGCTTCCCGGAGCAGGTAACGGTCCAGCCGCCAGCCTGCCGTCGAGGCGATAATGAGATCGGGCTCGTGGGAATCGAATAGATCGGCGTACAGGCCCGGGCGGGGAATGAAGCGGTTCTGCAACCGCACAAGAGAATTTCGGGCAAAAGCGAAAGTCCGTAAAACGAGGACCGTAAGGGCCGCCGGTATCCATATCCCCAGGCGGAACTTCCACGAGTTCTCAACCCAGACCTCCCAGATGTGGCTGTCCATGGCTTCGGTGTTGATGCGCCACGAGCCGCCGACGCGCCGCAGGTAGGCAAGCAGCCATTGCAGGCGCGGACGAAAGGTGCTGGCGTATTTGTTCGCTTCCCTCAAGCGCAGACCTTCGATGGTAAGACCAGGGCGGCCAAATCGATTGGAGATTTGAGATCTGATTTCGTCATCGGTGAGCACGATAACTTCCACGCCCGCGTCGAGCAGGGTCGTGACGACGTCGCTTTGCAGGAAGTAGACGATTGCTACGCCGTGGTCGGCGGAGATGAAGATTTTTTTAGTCACTGAAACCTTTGCGAAGCCTCAAATTCGGATTATTTTAAGTGAACTAATCACCTGGAGATCACTTGCGTACAAACCACTGGAAAAACGGCGCTTCACTTGAACCGATATATTGAGAAATAAAGGAGGTATATTCCAGGCCTTCGATCTCGAAGGCATTCTCCTGCTCTTTTTCAGCGAGCTCCCAGAGTGTATCGACTTCAGTAGAAGAGGGAAGATACCACAACGCTCCATTCCTGATTATGCCTGCAAACTGAATGCCGATATTGATGAACGCGGTCAAAAATCCGATCGCAAGCAGGACTGTCAAGGCCAGGTGCGCGCCACCTCGCTTGCCGCTGCTTAAAACAGCCTGCCCCACAATGACTGCCAGGGCAAACAGAGCAGGAATCGATGCTTTTTGCAGGAGGTCATTGTAGTATCCATACTGGTAAAGCGGCAGGGCAGCAAGAACAACCAATCCAATCACCACAATGAAACGGGATCGCCGGTCATCT
>DASTFG010000271.1:0-5396 GCA_035708785.1 Anaerolineales bacterium | reverse complement strand
CCTTTGACGGGACCGACCGCTCCAAAGAAGCGCTTTTTGTCGCCGCCTATCTCGCCGAAATGTGGAAGACCCAGCTCATCGTCTTTACCGCCCTGGATGGCACGAGAGTAAAAGCAGATGTGCAGGAGTACGTCCGGCGTTACCTGGACATTCACGAAGTCGAAGCCGAGTACATCCTTGGCGAGCATGGCGCCATGCAGGCTTTAAAGAGAACGGTGGAAGCGAGAGAGGTGGATCTGGTGTTGATGGGCAGTCACGGCGGATCGGCGCTGAGACAGGTCCTGATCGGCAGCGCCCTGGATTACATGCTGCGAGAATGCAAGACGCCAATTTTTATCTGCCGCTGATTGACTTTTCATTCTGGATACGGTATAAAGCCAGTCCGGACAAAAGGAGTAAATAAGAATGTATATTGATCCCAATACAGGTGGTATCCTGTTCCAGGCGCTGACGGGCCTGTTCGCGGTGATCTCGGGTGTGCTCTTCTTTTTCTCGCGCCAGATCCGTGAAGGAATCGCCCGGCTGCGCCGCCGCGGCCGGAAGGATGAGGAAGACGACAAACAGTAATCCATTTCCCGTATGAAGACGCTCATTTTGGGGTTCGACTCCTTCGACCCGGCCATTTTTGAAGAGATGGCAGGCAAGAATGAATTGCCAAACTTCGAAAAATTCATTCAGCCGGGCGGGTATGCCCGCCTGGAGGTCTGCTCGCCGCCGCAGACGGAGGTCTCGTGGACGAGTATCGCAACCGGCGCTGATCCCGGCGGGCACGGCATTTTCGATTTTGTGCACCGCGACCCCGATACCTATCAGCCATACGTTTCCATCTTGCCGATGCGCAGGACTGCGTTGGGGGAGCAATTCGTGCCACCCTATACGGCAAAAACATTTTTCGAAGAAGCCGCTGACCTGGGCTATCCTGCGACCGCCCTGTGGTGGCCTGCTATGTTCCCGGCTCGTCCGGACGTCCCTGTGAACACCCTGCCCGGGCTGGGCACCCCCGATATTCGCGGGCAGCTGGGTGTGGGCACGTTGTTCTCCACAGATGAGGAGGGGAAGAAAAAGACCGGGGTAGTGAAGCTGGTCCCGGCCGGGAAAGACCGTTTCACCGCCTCCCTGCCCGGCCCACAGACTCAGGGCCGTTCCGGGCCTCAGACGATCAGCCTGCCAGTGACTCTTGAGGTGATCGACCTGAAGACGGTGAGATTAACTGTTGACAAACAGCAGGTAGAATTACGGCTTGGCCAGTGGAGCGATATCGTCGAGCTGCGCTTCAAAGCCGGCATGCTGTTCAATATTCACGCCATCACCCGTTTCATCGCTACGAGCCTGAATGGGATTGTGCGGGTGTACAGTCTGCCCCTCCAGATCCATCCCTTGCACTCGGCATGGCATTACGCCTCGCCGGGCTCCTTTGCGAAGAAACTCTGGAAGGAAGTCGGTCCGTATCTCACGCTGGGCTGGCCTCAGGATACGACCGGTCTGGAAGAGGGCTGCATCAGCGACGACCAGTTCCTGGATCTGTGTGTGAAGATATTCGATCGCCGGATCCAAATCCTCTCGTATCTCATGAACGATTTTCAAGAGGGTGTCCTTGCCGGCATCTTCGACGACCTGGACCGCATCCAGCATATGTTCTTCCATCACCGGACGGACATCGTGCAGGGCTGGTATAAACTGCTCGACGGATTTATCGGCGAGATCAGCAAAAGGCTCGAGGGCTGGACCGACAAATATCGCTACTTGATCCTATCCGATCACGGGTTCGCAGATTTCAGAAATAAAGTGCATCTCAATCGCTGGCTGCTGGAGAACGAATTTCTTTCGATGAAAAACGGCAGTGGTGATTTAGCAGCCGTCGATTGGAGCCGGACCAGAGCATATGCGGTAGGCTTGAATAGCATCTATCTCAACGTTGCAGGGCGGGAGGGGCAGGGGATCGTCGCGGCGGACGAGGTCGAGGGCGTCCTGACAGCGCTCAAAGGAAAACTGTCGGCCTGGGAGCATACCAGCGGAGATCCGGTCGTCCAAAAGGTCAGGCTGAAGCACGAGGTCTACTCCGGTCCTTACACCCGCCTCGGTCCGGATCTGGTGGTTGGGTATGCCTCCGGATTCCGCGCCTCTGCCGATACCGGGCTTGGAAAAATCCCTTCCGTTTCGATGGAACCGAATACCGATCACTGGGGCGCCGATCACTGCATGGACTCGGACGTCGTCCCCGGTGTGATCTTCGCCAACCGCGACCTGCGTGACTTTGGGACGATCTCCTTCCGGGATATCCCCTTCCTGGCGATTGGCAAACACCTCGATACCTCTCACCTCAAGCCGCCCTCGCAAGCCGCCGGGGAGGGACAGAAAGACCTGGAAGAACGTTTGAAGGGCCTGGGTTATCTTTAGTGGATAAGCTGTTTTCAGGGTTTGCAAAGGCCCCTGCTCCTCAAAAGCCAATTATCGTTGTTTCCGGGTTACCGCGCTCGGGCACTTCGATGATGATGAAAATCCTGGCCGAAGGCGGCTTACCCACCGTGACGGACCAGTCCCGGATAGCGGATCAGGATAACCCAAATGGTTACTTTGAGCTGGAAGCGGTCAAGAAGATGGCGGAGGGGAATGTGGCCTGGCTGGCCGAGGCGGGGGGGAAAGCGATCAAAGTGATCTCGGCTCTGCTCGAACACCTGCCCCAGAACTATTTTTATAAGATCATCTTCATGGAGCGCGAGATCAAGGAAATCCTGGCCTCACAGCGCAAGATGCTTGCCAACAGGAATGAAGTCATGAAATCCAGTGATGGAGAGGTCGAGCAGCAATTTCAGAGGCACTTGTCGACATTGAAACCCTGGCTGGCGCGCCAGCCAAATATGGAGCTACTGTACGTCAGTTATAATACCCTTGTCGCTGACCCTGAGCCCCTTTGCAGGCGCCTGATCGAGTTTACCGGCGCCCCCCTCCACCTGGGACGGATGCTTTCCGTCCCCGACAAGGAGCTGTACCGGAATCGGGTCTCGGTCCGCTGAAGCTTTAAATGTCGACGTCGATCTTGAAATGTAGAATAGTGATTCTGAGGAGGAATCGGCATGTATAAACTTGTTCTCGTCCGTCATGGACAAAGCACATGGAATCTCGAAAATCGTTTCTCGGGCTGGACGGATGTCGGCCTGACAGACCTGGGCAGGGAAGAGGCGCGTGAGTCGGGCCGTTTGCTTCGGGAAGGGGGCTATGATTTCGATGTTGCTTACACTTCGGTGCTCAAGCGCGCCATCCACACCCTGTGGATCGTGATGGAAGAGATGGATCGCGAATGGCTGCCGGTGTACCGTGCCTGGCAGTTGAACGAGCGTCATTATGGCGCGCTGCAGGGGTTGAACAAGGCGGAGACGGCGGAGAAGTTTGGCGATGAGCAGGTGCATATCTGGCGGCGGAGTTATGATGTGCCGCCCCCTGCATTGGAGTGGGACGATGAGCGCCATCCCCGGTTCGACCGGCGTTACGCGGCTCTGACCCCGGAGCAGTTGCCCGCGACCGAATCGCTCAAGCTTACGCTCGAGCGCGTCCTGCCGTACTGGCACATGGTGCTGGCGCCGGCGGTTACGTCCGGACAGCGCCTGCTGGTCGTTGCGCATGGCAATAGCATGCGCGCCCTGGTGAAATATCTGGACGGCATCTCCGACGAGGAGATCCCCGGGTTGAACATTCCTACCGGCGTGCCCCTGGTTTACGAGCTGGATGAGGATCTGAAGCCGCTCACACACTATTATCTTGGCGACCCGGAAGAGGCTGCGAAGAAGGCTGCCGCGGTCGCGAATCAGGCAAAAGCAAAATAGTCAAATTCAGTAAATCACGAAACGACTGAGAGAAGCCCGCACCCCTGTTTTCGGGTATCCTCTAAACTTTCGTGATTTACTGAGATTAATTATACACTGTAAATTTACACTGTATAATTAATGGGTTGGTCCAAGACCCCAAAGGAGACAACTCTTTTGGGGTCTTGGATTCTCGCGGCTCAGATGCTATACTATGTAAAGCCAAAGGACGGAAGTGCTCGAAATCAGGCTGTTCGGGACATTCGACATACGGTGTGACGGCAAGCCCGTTATTATCTCCTCGCGCGCGGCGCAGTCTCTATTTGCATATTTGGTTATTAATGCAGGGATACCGCACCGGCGAGAAAAGCTCGCAGGCATGTTCTGGCCGGATGCCACAGAGAAGAAAGCTCGCGCTTATCTTCGTCATGAGATCTGGCGGATCCGCAAGGCGTTGTCTTCCCAATCAAAGATTGATTATCTAATTTCAGACGACATAAATATCTCGTTCCATTCCTCCAAGGAATATTGGCTGGATGTGGATGCATTCCGTAACTTGAGCGAAACCACATCCATTGAGAAGTTGACGAACGCGCTGTCCGCTTACCAGGGTGAATTATTGCCCGGCTTCTACGATGAGTGGGTCGTGACTGAGCGCGAGCATTTGTGGGCCATCTATGAGAACAAGCTGGCGCGGCTCTTGGAATTGCTCGAGAGTGAGAAATGCTGGAACGAAATCCTGGAGTGGGCTGAGCGCTGGATCTTGTTTGGGCAGCGACCTCAAGCCGCGTATCGGGCCTTGATGGTCTCGTATTCCGGATTGGGGGATCGGAGCGGAGTCATTGCTACGTACCAACGCTCCGTGCAAGCCTTCGCCGAACTTGGGCTGGAGCCATCGGAAGAATTGCGCGCTCTGGCTTTCAAGTCGGCACATTCCCTAAACATTCCCAGTCCGCTAACCAGTTTCATTGGCCGTGAAAAGGAAAGAAAGGAAGTTGCAGGTTTACTATCGAAATCCCGGCTAGTCACATTAACCGGCTCAGGTGGTGTGGGAAAGACACGCCTGGCCATTGAGGTAGCCGGAGAAGTACTAGAGATGTTTCCCGACGGAGTTTGGCTGCTCGATCTGGCACCGCTCAGCGACCCGGGTCTTGTGCCCCATACGCTGGCAAGTCTGCTCGGTCTGCGTGGGTCTCGAGATGCGAAGGTATCGATCACGGATCTGCTGATCAACTATTTGCGATCTCGCACTGCCCTGGTCATATTCGATAATTGTGAGCATTTAATCGAATCAAGTGCACATTTGGCAGATTCCCTGCTACGGTCTTGTCAGGATCTGCACATCCTTGCCACCAGCCGCGAAGCATTACGGGTCCCGGGTGAGATCCCGTTTCGTGTGCCGTCACTCGCGGTCCCCGGGCAGGACACGAAGCCTGTGATGGATGCTGTCGCGGGAATCGAATCGGTGCGGTTGTTCGTGGAACGGGCAGAATTTGCCTCGCCAGGGTTTGCACTCGATCCTCATAATACACAGGCGATTGCTCAAATCTGCCGGCGGCTGGATGGCATCCCGTTGGCGATCGAGCTGGCCGCCGC
>DASTFG010000270.1:0-18991 GCA_035708785.1 Anaerolineales bacterium | reverse complement strand
AAGACCCCAAAAGGAGAATCGTATGAGTACCATTCTAATTATTATCCTGATCCTGTTGTTGCTGGGTGCTTTGCCTGTTTGGCCCTACAGCCGAAGCTGGGGATACGGAGGCAGCGGTTTGCTCGGGTTTTTGCTGCTTCTTGTGATCATAGGCTTGTTACTCAACTGGTTCTAAACGAAAGAAAGGACCAATGCATCCCGTCCAAACAGACGGCTCGCTCATAAATTGGTGCAGGTCCCATCCTGGGGCCTGCACTCTTGCTGCTTATGAATCCAAGATCTACCACGGACGAAGTCACCAAATGGACCACAAGCCAGGTTGTTTTCGCAACCGTCTTTGTGGTTTCTGTCTTTTTGGCTTTCTGGCTGCTTTACCGTCTGCGCGGCGTGGTCTTCCTCTTTTTCGTTGCGATTGTCTTGGGGACGGCGATCCGTCCGGGCGTGGAGTGGCTTCGCCGCCGCGGCATATCCCGCCGCTCGGGGATCATTCTGATCTACCTCTTGATCATTGGCCTCCTCGCCGGGTTGTTTGCGCTCACATTCCCGTTCGTGGCCGACCAGGCGACCCAATTTTCCCAAAGCCTACCCGAATATTATAGTGCGGTGCGTCAGGCACTGATGAATTCCGGCAACAGGTTGTTGCAGAATATTGGGTGGCGTCTTCCGGTGCTCTCCTCCATATTCGGGAACACGCAGCCGACGACGGAGCAAGTCGTCGACCGGGTCACGCAGACATTCTTTTACACGAACATGGTTATCAGGGGGATACTCAGCATCGCCGCGATTTTTCTGCTCGCGTATTACTGGACCCAGGAAAGCAACCTGGTCGTCCGGACGCTGCTCCGTTTTGTGCCTCCCTCGCGTCGAGACGATATTCGCGAATTCGTCGATCTCGCGGAAACGAAACTGGGAGGTTACGTTCGCGGACAGGGAGTACTCTCTCTTACGGTGGGGGTGTCTGCCTTCATAGCATATACATTGATCGGCCTTCCGTTCCCGTTCATCCTTGCTGTGATTGCCGGGATCATGGAGATGGTGCCCATTTTCGGGCCCGTCCTGGGTGCGATCCCTGCTCTGCTGGTCGCCGTATCCACCGACCCTGGAAAGGCGATTTGGGTATTAGCTGCGACGGCCGCGATCCAGTTACTGGAGAATGCCTGGCTGGTGCCCAGAATTATGAAAGATTCTATGGGGATCAATCCAATCATTATCTTATTGTCGCTGGTTGCGTTCAGCTCCGTATTTGGGTTCCCGGGCGCGCTCCTGGCGCTCCCACTGGCAGCCCTGATACAGTTGGTCATCAACCGGGCTGTACACGCTGCAGATGAGGCAAATGACCGCATCCCACAGAGGGAGATCAGCATTCGATCCCTGATCGATGAAAACGGGCAACTGCGCCAGTTGATGCACGATAACTCAGGCAATGGGAATTCTCCGGCGCGTGAAATCCCTGAAAACCTTCGAGCGGAGATCAACTCGATCGCTCAGGACGTAGATGAACTTCTGAGACAGTTGGAGAGTGGAGAGAAGACGGTATGAGAAGGGTTATTTGGTACAGCATTGTTGTCGCAATCACCCTGGTGATCTTGATCCTGATCTGGCAATTCAGTGTTGCGATCGTGCTGTTTGCCCTGTCGCTGGCGGTGGCTGCTTCCTTACGGCCTTCCATCAATTACCTGGCCCAGAAGAGGAACTCAAGAAGACTCGCCCTTGGCATCGTTTACTTCCTGCTGATTGTATCGATCTTGAGCTTCCTGTTTTTGATCGGCCAGCCTCTGGCCCAGGACCTGCAAAGATTGACCGACGATTTTGTGACGGGCTACGAGCGTGCAATCCTGCTCTGGCCGATAGAGGGCACTTTATTCCAGCGGACATTGGCGGAGCAGCTGCCTCCCTCTGCCGACCTGTACGAAGCCCTGACAAGCCCGGAGGGGGTTCCCGCGCTCGAAGGAATTTTCGGTGCTGCCCAGGACTTCTTCTCGCTCCTCGGCCAGATCGCAATCATTATCATTCTCAGCCTGTATTGGAGCGTGGACCAGCTGAGATTCGAGCGCCTCGGCCTCTCCCTGCTGCCTCCTGCCTATCATGCGAGAGCGCTGCGCGTCTGGCGGTCTGTCGAAGCGGCGGTTGGCGCATACCTGCGTAGCGAGGTGCTCCAGAGTGTGCTGGCCGGGCTGCTGCTCGGGATGGGGTTCTGGCTGATGGGCGTGAGCTATCCGGCCCTCTTCGCCCTGTGGGCAGCGATTGCCAGGTTGATCCCCTGGTTTGGCGTCGTGATCGCTACGCTGCCGCTCTTGCTGATCGAGATCGGAAATTCACCGCTGGTCGGCTTGATGGCGGCAATCTATACAGTGGGCGTTTTGCTCCTTCTGAAAATGGTCATCGAGCCCAAGTATTTTCAGAGACAGCAGTACAGCTCTTTGCTGATCGTTACTTTCGTGATTATCCTGGCGGAATCCTTTGGGGTGATCGGCGTGATCCTGGCTCCCCTTCTGACCGTGGCCTTACAGACTCTCTTCCAACAGCTGTATCCCAACCCCCTGCCCGGGCCCTCCCAGGAGGCTTTGACGAAAATTGCGGAACTGAGAAAACGCCTGGCGGAGGTGCGGCGTCAAATTCAAAAACCGCGCCCTCGCCAGGCTGCATTCGTCATGGACCGTCTGAATTATCTCATGAAGCGGATCACCGAGTATGTCCAGGAAGGCTAACTAAGCCTCCATGTTCCGTCGCAGGAGCAGCCAGTCGATCAAAAAGAGGCCGACTCCAATCAAAGCCAAACCCTGCAGCACAATCGCCTGGGAAAGGTTCCCCCGCAGCATAATATCCTGAAGCAAGCGGATGCCGTAGGTGGCAGGTATCGACCAGGCAACGGCCTTGATGGGATCCCACATTAGGCGGAGATCCAAAATGAAGCCGCTGAAGAAAATGCTGGCCAAGAGCACAAGCATCGAAAATTGGACCGCCTGGGTGTCGGTCTCCGAAACCAGGGAAATCATGAACCCGAGACCCAAAGAGGTAAAGATCAGGATGGCGATGGCGGCGGCGTACTCTTTCCATTCGCCCAGCATCGGAATCCCGAGTACCCAGACCGCCAGGGCGGTGATTACGGCGGCAAGCACAATCTCAAAGAAAAGATAGCTCAAGAATTTTCCCAGCAGGGACTCAAAAGCGGTCATGGGGGACACCCTGAACAGTTCCATGATCCCCGAACGGCGCTCCCGCACAATCGACAGGGCAGCAAATGTTACGGATATGTGCTGTAGGATCAGGACGATGACTGACGGGGCAAAAAAGCCTGTTGGGGTGAATTCGACATCCGAAAGCCCGGAGGTCTGAGAGGTGAACGGGCTGACAATCACACCCGATCCCATAGATCGAAACGTCGTCAAGTTTTCATTAACTGCAGTTAACTCCGCTTCCAGCTCTGCAAGCTGGGTTGCCGTGCTTGTGTCCCCGGGCGGGATGGCGGCCCGGAGCGTCCGGACCCTCTCGAGTGCAGTCTCCAGGCTGGGCTGCACAGACCCGGCTTCCGCCTGGCCCTCCTCGGTCACCGTCTGTAAGGCGCGGCGGTTGATCTCGTCGACATAGATCCGCACGACAGATTGAATATAGGCGATCTGGAAGGGGTCGACTTCATTATGATATACAGTAAACACTGCCTGTTGGTTGCTCTGGATGGTTTCGACCGGGTTCGGCGGCACGATGACCACTAAATCAGCCTGGTTGCGGGCAAGCCGTGCCATCGCCGAGGCCTCACTCGTCTCCACGCCCTGATTGATAATGACAGGATTCGGGGATTCGGTAAACAGATTGACCTGTTCCTGGCCTGCATTCTGTTCTTCCATCACAAAAACCGTTCGCAGCGGACGGCTCTGCTCGGGATAGCCCAACCCAAACAGGAACATGATCAGAAACGGTCCCAGGACCAGGGTCAGGATGAGGCGGGGTTGGCGGAAGATCTCCACCAATTCTTTGCGCAGGAAGGAGGAGATGCGGATCAGGAACTTAAACATCGGCGGTCTCCCGTTCGATGAGCCTGACGAAAACATCGTCAAACGGGGGAGATTTTTCTTCGATCGTTTCAACCGTTAGCTTTTGTGACTGTGCCCATTCCATCAGCAGCGGCATCGCCGTGCTGGCTTCATCTACGATCATCTCGACCTCCTGGTCGCTCACCACTTTGACCTTGCCGTGGGCAAAAGGCTGGCTTTCCAGCTGTCGCCGATGGTCGAACCGGATGCCCTCAGTCGTTCTAATGCCCACAATTTCACCCCCGTATGCCCTTTTGCGCAACTCATCAGGGGTTGCGGTCATCAGGAGCCGGCCCTCGTGCATCACTCCCACATAGTCGCAGTAGGCAGCTTCTCCGACATATTGCGTGGTCACGAAGAGTGTATGGCCTTCTGACTGCAGCTCTTTGAAGTAGTCCCAGAACTTGCGTCTTAGAATGGGATCGATCCCGGCCGTGGGCTCATCCAGGAAGAGCAGTTCCGGGTTGTGGACGAGCGTGGCAGCCAGACTCAGCCGCCTCTTCATCCCGCCGGAGAGGTCGCGAGCCAGCTTTCCCTTGTCATCCCCCAGCTCCACAAAATCCAGCAAATGCTTCAGTCGCCCCCCTCGCCGTAAAAGGCTGACCCCGTAAAACGAAGCGGCAAAGTTCATGTTTTCCCAGACAGTCAAGTCGGGATACAGAACAAATTGCTGGATCAGATAACCCATTTTTTCCCGATCCGATTGCGAAAAATGGACCGGGTTTTTGCCGAGCACCCGCGCCTCGCCGGAGGTCGGCCTGTGGATCCCGGTGAGCAATCGGATCGTGGTTGTCTTTCCACAGCCGCTCGGCCCGATGAACCCAAAGATCGAACCGTGTGGAACTTCGAGGCTCAACGAATCCACGGCGGTCTGCTCACCGAATTTTTTTGTCAGATCTCTTGTAATGACGATATTGCCGTCTCGCGGGGATTTTTTTTCTGGGGAGTCCATATCCTTCCTGCCTTCACTTTAAAGATTTATGCCTTGTATCGCAAGGGATTGTCGAATGATTCGGTTAACAATACGCGGGTTGGGCAATTCCGTAAATGGGGACTGTCCTAAGATGGAATAGGGATTTCCCTATCTCAGATCACATTATCAGTAGATCACCAAACGACCAAGAAATGCCCGAAAACAAGGGTGCGGCGCAGGCCCGCACCCTTGTTTTCGGGTATCCTTTACATTTTCGTGAAGTACTGATTACATAATTTCTTGCACGGCAAGGAGATGACATCCATCCATAGGCAGGAGGGGGGATCAGGGAAATAATAAGGCGAACCATAACATTATGGAAAGGTTTGCCTTATGTTAGCCGGACACTTGAGCGAAAGCACCGAAATGTATCTCAAAGCGATGTTCGAGATGGATGACCGCGAGACCGTCCCCGTTGGCCGTCTGGCGGAGCGCTTACATGTAACGCCCGTTTCAGCGAACGAGATGATGCGGCGGCTGGACGAACAGGGCCTGATCACTCGGACACCGTACAAGGGTGTGGTCCTGACCCAGAAGGGACGTGAGGCCGCCTGGGACGTGGTCAGGCGGCAGCGGCTGTGGGAGTGTTTTCTGTACGAGCATCTGCACATCGAGTGGGCGCGGCTGTACGAGCTGGCCTGCTCCCTCGAGCATGCCACCGCCCCCGAAGTGACGGAGTCCCTGGCCGTTTTTCTTGGCAATCCAAAAACCTGCCCGCGCGGCAATCCCATCCCTGCGGCCGACGGGTCATTTACCCCCCTCGAGGGGATCCCGCTCAGCGCGGCGCGGATCGGGGACACGCTGCGCGTCCTGGCAGTCAATGCGACCGCGACCGATGTGCTCGAATATTTCCAGGAACGCGGGCTCCTGCCCGGATGCGAGGTCACGATCGTCGGCGCACAGCCCATGCACGGTCCATTAATGTTGCAGATGAACGGCAAAGAGTTTGCGCTGGGCCTGTCGCTGGCCGAATTTGTGCTCGTGAAAGTGAACAAAAAGGTGGTTGAGTAGACACGCGCAGCGCGAGTGTTGGACCGAAGCCACCACATTTCAAGAATCCGCGTTTGCTCAAGAAGGAACCATATATGACTGATCCAATCAAGCTCCATCTGCTCGAACCCGGCCAGCGCGCAATCATCACCCGCGTCGGCGGGACAGGCGCCCTGCGCAGGCGCTTCATCGAGATGGGCATCCTGAAAGGGGAGACGATCCTGATCGAGCGCAGCGCGCCGCTGGGGGATCCCGTGGAATACCTGATCAAAGGCTATCACCTCGCTTTGCGGAAGGAAGAAGCCGCGCACATCGAAGTGACTCTACACGGGAGCATGCATGGCTGAGATCACCATTGCCCTGGCGGGCAATCCCAACGCGGGCAAGACGACCATCTTCAACGCCCTGACGGGCCTGCGCCAGCATACGGGAAACTGGCCCGGCAAGACGGTCGAAAAGAAAGAAGGCAGAATCCAGCACGGCCCATTGGACATCAAAGTCGTGGACCTGCCGGGCACCTACAGCCTGACTGCCTATTCCCCCGAAGAGATCATTGCGCGCGACTTCATCATCGAAGAACGACCGGATGTGGTCATCAACGTAGTAGATGCCACCAACCTGGAGAGAAACCTGTACCTCAGCCTGCAGCTGCTCGAGCTGGATGTGCCCGTCGTGCTGGCCCTCAACATGGCCGACGCGCTGACCAAGGAGGGGACGAGAATCGATACCGAGAAGCTTTCCCGGCTGTTCGGCGATATCCCCGTCGTGCAGACTGCCGCCCATCATGGCAAAGGCATCTCCGAACTGCTCACGAAAGCCGCGCGGGCCGCGCACAAAGGCGGACCACGGCGCCCTCGGGACACTGAGAATTCCCTGAGCTCTGCATCTCCACTGGTGCATCAAGAAACATGACCCTCACATCCACACCACTCTTCCGGCTGGATTACGGCGGCAAGATCGAGCGCGAGATCGCACGCCTTACGGCGGCATTCGACGAGATGCACTTCGACACAGGCCGCTATTCGCCGCGCTGGCTGGCGATCAAGCTCCTGGAAAAGGACGCGGACATCCTGGAACGCGTCCGAGCGATGAAGGGAGGCGCGGAGATCATCGCGCTGGCGCACGAGAGAGCCCGGCACGTGGAGTCCATGCTGGGCGATGACCTCGACCTGCTCACCGCGGACCGCCGCTACGGTTACATCAACGGCGTGGTGCGCCAGGCGCTCCACCGCCCGCTCATCGATCGCATCACCTTCACCGACCGCGTCGACAACATCGTCACGCACAAATGGCTCGGCCTGCCCGTCTTCTTTGCGGTCATGTACGTTGTCTTCCGGCTGGTGATCGACGTTTCTGCTCCATTCCTGGATTGGACGGATGCCGTCATCAACGGCCCGATCGCGAGCTGGCTCTCGTTCTCCCTGGACCTCGTGCGGGCCCCGTTATGGGCGCGTTCCCTCGTCGTCGAGGGGATCGTCGCGGGCGTGGGCGGGGTGCTGGTCTTTGTCCCCGGGCTGCTGATCCTGTATTTCTTCCTGGCCCTGCTCGAGGACTCCGGCTATATGTCGCGCGCCGCCTTCGTGATGGACCGCTTCATGCGCATCGTCGGCCTGCACGGCAAATCGTTCATCCCGATGGTCCTCGGCTTTGGATGCGCGGTTCCCGCGGTCTATGCCACCCGGACGATCGCCAGCCGCCGCGACCGTGTCCTGACCGCGCTGCTCGTGCCGCTCATGTCCTGCTCGGCGCGCCTGCCGGTCTATGTCGTCTTTGGCCTGGCGTTCTTCGGGGCGCGGGCCGGGACGGTCATCTGGGCGATGTACGCGCTCGGGATCCTTGTTGCTATGCTAGCGGGCCTGGTCTTCACCAAGACCATCCTCAAGCCGGACATCACGTCCGCGTTCGTCCTGGAGCTGCCGCCGTATCGCCAGCCCGCCCTCAAGAGCGTGCTCATCCATATGTGGGAGAACACGCGCGAGTTCGTCCGCAAGGCAGGCACGCTGATCCTCACGGTCTCGGTCCTGATGTGGCTGCTGCTCAACCTGCCCTGGGGGATCGGCGATCCACGCGGGTCTTACTTTGGGAGAGTAAGCAGTGCCGTCGCGCCCGTCTTCGCGCCGCTCGGATTCGGCAACTGGGAGACAGGCGGCGCGCTGGTCACGGGCTTCATGGCCAAGGAGATCGTCGTCAGCACTATGAGCCAGATCTACCTCGGCGAAGAAACGGAACCGGCCGAGCCTTCGACCTTCGTGGAAGACCTGAAGGATATCGGCGTTGGGTTCCTTGCCGCGACGGTAGAGTCCGGCAGGATCCTCCTGAGCATCCTCCCGGGCGTGGACCTCGTGGAGGAGGAAACGGGGGCTGAGGCTACCGCGCTCGGTCTGGCGCTGCGGGAGCGATTCGAGCCCTTGAGCGCGGTTGGCCTGCTTGTCTTCGTCCTGCTCTACGTGCCCTGTGTGGCAACGCTCGGCGCGATCCGGCATGAGTTTGGGACCAGGTGGGCGGTCACTTCCGCGGTCTACCAGACCGCGGTCGCCTGGGTCGCCGCGTTCATGATTTACCAGGGCGGAAAGCTCCTGAGGTTTGGATAAGCGATGCTGGCCCAGCTCGTTACCCTCCTTGAGAGCAAAGAGAATGGCCTGAGCCTTGCGGAGATCAGCCGCGCCCTGGGCGCCCAGCCTTCGGCGGTGCTGGGCATGCTCGCCTTGCTTGTGAAAAAGGGGAAACTGATCGAGATCGGGCCGGACGGAAAGTGCTGCGCGGCCTGTGGGCTGGAATCGGAGTGCAACCTGCTGGCCGCGCGCGGCAAGAGGTATGCAGTCGCTTCATCAGTCGTATTCAACTCGGGCCCTGTGTCCTGCGGAGGCCTTTCGACAAGGTGAGGAAGCGATTCCGCGAGGGTAGTGACCGATTCCGCCAAGTGAGGAAGCGATTCCGCGGGAGTAGCGACCGATTCCGCGAGGTGAAGAGATGATTCCGCAAAGTGAGGAAGCGATTCCGTAAGGTGAGGGAACGATTCCGCCAGGAGAGGAGACGATTCCGCGAGGGCAGGAAGGTATCCACGCAGGGTGGGATGGTTTCCACGAAGGGTAGAAGCCAATCCGCCCAATGAGGAAGCCTGCCGTGCGGGCGAGAAAGCTGGCATCTGAGGCCTCACGCGCCGCCGCTTGCCAGACCGCGCTCACCAACCGGTGTGCCGCGCTCTGTGATCGGGCTGTTGCCCTCATATACCAAGGTGGGACTTTGGAATGGGGCAGGAGACACCCTTGTTACCCTGGATCTCTTCATTGGAACTGCGAAGGAATTGTGTTGAACGGAACCCGGCGGGCGCCGTAGATTAATATGCATTAGAATCGGGATCTAACGCGCGGGATGCGCGCGGAAAATATTTTGGGTAGCTCGACTAGGAAAGGATCACTCGATGCGTTTAGAAAATAAAAAGATCGCGATATTCGTTGCCGAGGGCGTGGAAGACCTTGAATATTTTGTCCCCCTCATGCGACTCCAGGAAGAGGGCGCGGAGGTCCTCAGCGCGGGCCTCAAAACGGAACCTGTCTATGGAAAAAACGGCCTGAAGATCACTCCTGATACCCTTATCGAGGAGCTTAAAGCCGAGCATCTGTTCGCCCTTGTCATCCCCGGCGGCTGGGCCCCCGATAAATTGCGCCGCCATAAGGCCGTGACCGACCTGGTCCGGCAAATGAACGCGGCGGGCAAGCCGATCGGCATCATCTGTCACGGCGGGCTGGTCGCGATCTCGGCCGGGATCGTGAAAGGCTGCCGCGCGACGGGCTCCCTCGGCATCAAGGATGATCTGGTCAACGCCGGCGCGACCTGGGTGGACGAGGCCGCCTTCCGCGAGGAGAACCTCGTCTGGGGACGCGTGGTCGCGGATATCCCCGCGTTTTGTCGGGAACTGATCAATTTGCTCGTGGCAAGCTGAGTCAGCAAAGGAAGCAATCTATCCGTCTTTCCCGTTCGACCTCCCTCTGAGCTTCTTCAGCAGCCAGGCAGAAACCACGCCAATTCCCACGACTCCGGCAACGATCGCCAGGCCCTGCAGGAGATAAACCGGCACGTGCGTGGGCTCAGGAGGCAGCAGGCCCCTTGGACCATCTGTACGACGGATGCGCCAGAGCGATCCGGTCCCGATCTGCTGGCGGATGGCGCCGCGCTCGGGCGCGATGTGGATGATCCCGAAGTCGACCACGTACAGCGCGCCGTCCGGGCCGAACTGGCAGTGGGAGGGTCGCTCGAAGCCCTCGTGAGGCAGCTTGGAAGCCGGACCGGTCATCTTGTTGACCGCGAAATCGTGGACCTGCCCGGCCCGCATATCTACCCTCACGACCTTGAAACCGGCCGGGGTAATGGCTTTCGTGATCGTGGTGATCGGTGCCAGGTCACCGAAGCAGGCGACGAAGGCGTCACCTTCGAATCCGAACTCCGGATCCCGGCAGAAGTCGAAGCCATTCGACCCCGCATGGGTCTGGAAGGAGGTAAACGGCCTGGGTGGGACCGGGTTGGGGAATTCCGCCAGCACCGGCTCGCGGCCGTGCCCGCCCTCGCCCCAGTACGGATCGTCCAGACGGATGCCCGACGCGAAGTCGGGCCAGCCGTACCATTCCCCTTCCTGGATCTCGTAGAAATCGTCGGGGTCATCGACGATATAGCGCGCCCCGCGCTCGTCCATGCCGTGTTCGGTCGCAAATAATCTTCCATCTTCGGTGAACGCCAGGCCATAGGGATTGCGCAGTCCCCAGGCTACGACCTCAAGATTGCTCCCGTCCGGGTCGCAGCGCAGGATTGCCCCATTGCACTTAACGTTTCCCTTGATTACCTGGCCAGGATACGTGGGTGTACCGAAAGGAACGTAGGCGCCGGTTTCGACGGTCTCGCGAATATCTCCCAGAACGTTTCGAGCTTCATAGTTCCGCCCGACCAGGGTAAGGTCATGGGCTGGTACATCACAGAAATCCGGGAATTTCGGAAGCCATTCGAAGCCGAAATTATCCGCGCCGACCACACCGCAGTTGGTAGCGCAGCCTGCGCCGAAGTAGAGCTTCTCATCCGGCCCGACCATGGGGTGATTCATCTGGTGGTCGCCTCGTCCAGCCAGATTCGTGAGGATCTCTTCTTCCCTTCCATCCCGTCCGATGCGCATGAGCGTATCGGTGTTCATTATGTAAAGGTAGTCCTTATGCCAGCAGGCCCCGGTGACCGCCGCGCCCTTGATCCACTTGTCCTCGGGCAGGGTAAAGAAAGTCTCCCAGACGCCGGTCTGTGGGTCCACTTTCAGGATGCGGGGAACGGCGTCGATTTTGTGTCCGGATTCGACGACATAGTAATATCCCTCATCGTCGAAGCAGCAGTGGACGGGCGTGTTGAACCCGGTCGCGACGACTTCGGCGACGTACCCCTCCGGGAGCAGGATATCTTCCGGCTTATAGCCGCGCGGCCCCTCGCGGCGGATCTTGATCTTTTTCAGCAGGGGGAGGATCGGCTGGTACAGATAGGACAGCCAGTCCGGAATCATGGGAGCGAATTTTTCCTTTGTTTCTGTTTCCTTCTCGAACATCTTCAGCCTCCTTCAAATGTGTCTGTCTGATCGGCAATATACTCGCGGCAAAGGTGATTGCTGCCGCGCTGAATAACATGGTGAACCTGTTCCCCGGCGCTATGAACTCCACCCAGTCGATGAGAGGGCCAAACAGGCCTGCGACGGCGGCGGCCCCGGCAGTGCTGAAATTAGCCAGCCCGAAATAACGGGCCGATTCATCTTTCGGAACCAGGTCGGCGATCAAGGCCCAGCTCCCTCCGGCGAACGCGGCTGAGCCTACGGACATGAGCCCGCCAAAGAGCAGGATCTTCCCCGGGCTATCCGCCCAGATCAGAAGCAGAGCACCCGCTCCACCCAGCGCCGAGCCGGCTATCATCAGTGGCCGCCGGCCCATGCGGTCTGCCAGCCAGCCGGTCACGGGTGAAGCCAGGATCGTGATCAATGCCAAGCCGCCGAGCAACATCCCGGCCTGTTCGGCCGCGCGATCAGGTGCAAGGCCCAGCCTGTCTGCGACAAAGAAGAGCAAGAACCGCCCCGTGGCGTAGATGCCCAGCAGGAAGAGGAAACGGGACAGCAAGAGACGAATAAAGGCCGTCTCCTGAACCAGATCCAATTGAAACACCCGGCGTAATGGCATGAAGCTCCGGGGCGCAGTGTCTTTCCGGGTTTTGTCCTCGGGCGTGAGCAAAACAGCGAGCAAGTAGGCGATCACCAAGGTGACTGCAATCGCACCGATCGCCAGCGTAGGCTGGCCTGAACCGAGCAACTGCCCCAGTAATACGAAGCCGAGCATCGCGCCTGTGATGTCCATGAACCCCTTGAATCCGGACGCAAGACCGCGTCGGTCCTCATCCATCAGATCCGGAAGCAGACCCTGCTGCCCCGCCTGCGCATGGCTGGCCGAGACCTGGACTGCCAGGTAGGCCAGCATGAGACCTGTCAGGGTCTGGAAGATTGCCAAAAGCGCCAACGAGACCAGGCTTGCAAGCAGGCCGAGGGCGATGAAACCTTTCCGGCCGAGCCGCGGCTGCCACTGGTCAGAGAAAGCGCCGGCAACCGGTTGGACCAGCGCCCCGGCCAGCAGGCCCACGAAAGTGAACAATCCCAGGATGGTTGCCTGGGTGTTCTGATCGGCGAGCTCACTCAGCTGCAAAGGCAGGACGAGGGTATTGATGCCGTCAAAGAGCATGCTCAGGGCCAGCCAGAAAATGCTGATCCCGAGTATCAGGCGCATCTGCCTGAGCATGGTTCTCTTACCTGGGCGTTGTACGCTTTACGTTTGAGCTTGTTGAAACGGGAGCCTTTTCCGAAAGTGAGCTGGGTGCGTTGACGTTCGCGCCCGGGTCCACGGCTACGCCGAGTCTGTACACCAGCTCGCCGCCGATCCAGCCGGTGACGAGCGCCAGGAGGAAGCCTGCGAAGGACAGGACTAAAGCGAGGCCGTCCGGGACGAAGTTTACGTTATCCCGGCGCAACAGCCAGCTTACGGCAAACAGTGTCACGATCACAACGTTACCGATTCCATGCCAGAGACCTATGCTTTTCGCGCGGGTGTTGCTTGGCAGGGCCAGCCAGTCGATGAGCCCGAAGATGGCTGCAAGCAGCCCGCCGATGATGCCGGCAATGATCATGTAGAACGAGGCTGTGGGCAAGAGCGGGTTCGCGAAGATCAAATACAAAACGTCGAAGATGACCGCCGTTGCAAGCAGCCCCAGCGGGAATACGATCAACTGTGGGTGGACGGGGTGACCAAAAATTTTAACCCTACTTTCCATAACTTATCTCCTTTCGACTCATTTCGATGTTAAAGGAGATGAACCTATTCATCAATTAGGGAATTGCCTATCTCAACCTATGGAATCCCCCTAAAACCAAGAGATTTTCAAGTGCATGCGGCCAAGAATGGCAAAGACAACCGTTCGAAAGCTTCGGCCCAGGGATGTAGACAAGAAATTCTCTGCTTGCCATCACAGGCTGTCTCTCGAAAGCCCGCGATAACGATAAGTGTACTGTGAATTACAGGCCCTTTTGTTGGGTAAGAAAACTTATGTCTTTGAAACTAATGAGCAGAAATTCATCTGCAAAAGATAGGTATCACTTATAAGACATGATCACTTACGATAGGCTTTCGATGAAACCGCAAGTTGCAAATAACCTGATTGGGATGTCTCTGGCGGAATTTGATAAATTATATACTAAGTTTGAGCTCTCTCATCGTGCGCGTGCAAGCGCTTTACAGCATACCCGGCGGCACAAGGCAAAGCGCCAGCGTGCTGCGGGCGCTGGCCGAAAACACAGGTATGCTTTACGTGACCGTTTGCTCATGACTCTGTTTTGGCTGAGAGCATATACAACCTATGAGGTCCTTGGGTTTTTTTATCATCTGGATAAAACCACTGTTGAGGACAATCTCAACGATGTGTTGGAAGTCCTGGCAGGGATTACAACCTTCAGCTTTGAGCGTCCAGAGGTGGAGGTCCCCAAACTACGTTCTGTGCGGGAGGTAATGGATGCGTTTCCAGATCTTCGCTTCATAATTGATATCAAGGAATAAATGTAAATCAATGCCTGATGCATGGGAGTGGATGATCCCAAGAGGAGGGTCCACATACGCTTCCAGGAGTGATGTAATGTAACTAATTAGACTCTTATTGCACCACAAGTCTATTGCTTTTGGCCCAACTTCGCTCTATGATAATGTTGCAGCACGATGACTGCTATTGGCGGGCCCAATCTGTGTTTGCAGAGAGGAGTGCTCTCTCAAGATTCCGAATACAGTAGATCTACCTGGCTTATTTGCCCGTATATATTATTTAAGGATAATTCTCCAACCAGCAGACGCTGTCCATGCCGGTAAGAAAGGAGGCCATTGCTAAAAGGTTCATAATTCCAAGTATCTGGGGGAGGCAGCCCTCTCACTTTTCCCGGACATAGATGTCGGGGCTCCCTATTGACACGGGTGCGATGTTCGTTGATTGGGAACAATAAAGGAGAGTATTATGGCGGCCTACGATTCGCTTTCTAGGAAATTGATCTATGCAGGCGCCCTGCTCCTGCTATTTGTCTTGTTTGGCGCGGCTGGTCTGCAGGCGAAGGCGAACCAAACGGCGAACTTGATTGCTGAAGGCAAACACATCTTTCGATTCGACACCTTCGGTGATGAAGATTTCTGGGGCGGCCAACTCCAGCTTCACCAGGCGATCCAGGGGGAGGAGTTTGGCGGCGTGGGACCCGGCGTCAGCCCGGCGACAGCGCTGGCCGTGGGCTTGAAGGTGGATGTGGAAGCCTTGCCAAGATCGCTGCAAAAGCAACTAAAACAGGGAAATGTTGATCTGAATGACCCGGCTGTTACTTTGGCGCTGCTCAAGTTGAATGCTGTTGTCGGCGTCCAAGGGTTTTTCAATTCTGACGGCAGCCTGAGCTCGATCGGTATTACCTGCGCATTATGCCACTCGACCGTAGATGATTCCTTCTCGCCTGGAATCGGCAAGCGTCTGGATGGCTGGGCGAACCGCGACCTCAATGTCGGCGCGATCATTGCCCTCTCGCCGGACTTAAGCCCCTTTGAAACGCTCCTGGGCCTTGATCGAGCTACGGTGGTGGCTGTGCTTAATAGCTGGGGTCCGGGAAAGTTCGACGCCGAACTGGTCCTCGACGGCAAGGCATTTAACCCACAGCAGGTCACGAATGGCGTTGTCACAGGCACGAATGTGCCCGGCGCTACGCTAATCCCACCCGCGTTTGGTCTGGCAGGCGTCAACCTGCACACCTGGAGTGGCTGGGGTTCGGTACCTTACTGGAACGCTTTTGTTGCCAATATCGAAATGCATGGCAAGGGAACGTTCTACGATCGACGTCTCGATAATGCTGATCAGTTCCCAATTGCGGCTGCGAACGGGTTTGGTCACATACAAAGTTCCGTCGATTTGATTACTCCGAAGCTGCCTGCCCTGCATGCGTACCAGTTGTCACTGCTGGCCCCGTTGCCGCCGGCCGGGAGTTTTAACCCCAGGGCCGCCGGGCGCGGACAAAGCCTCTTTGAAGGGAAAGCGAACTGTGCAAGTTGTCATGTTCCACCGCTTTTCACGGAAGCGGGGTGGAACTTGCATACTCCGGAAGAAATCGGTATAGATTCCTTCCAGGCGGATCGGTCACCGGACCTCCGTTACCGCACCGCGCCGCTAAAAGGGCTCTGGACCCATACAAAAGGTGGCTTCTATCATGACGGACGGTTCGCGACCCTGTTGGATGTCGTCAACCACTACGATACTTTATTCTCACTAGGGCTGACTCGCAGAGAAAAATCTGACCTGGTCGAATATTTGAAATCGCTGGGCGAGGCTCCAGTGTCTCCACCTTAAGCGACCAAATCGAACGGGCGCTGATGGAATCGCTCACGGAGACGATTGAAAAGCTCTACATTGGTTCCGCTCAAATACATCCGATTTTTCGCCAAGGAGAAGAACATGAATCCTAAAAGTCAAAATCTGTTTCGGTGGATCATTGTTTCATTGCTTCTGCTGACCAGCATGTCCGCCGGCCAATCCATCACCGTACAGGCCAAGCCGAAAGTAGATAGGCAGGAATTTCATGATGCCATGCGCAAACTCTGGGAAGACCATATCACGTGGACGCGCCTCGTCATCATCGGAATCTTTGCGGATTTGCCTCCTCAGGATGTAGATGCGAGTACCGAGAGGCTATTGCAAAACCAAGTGGACATTGGAAACGCAATCAAACCATTCTATGGAGAGGAGGCCGGGGAGCAGCTTACAGCATTGCTAAGGGACCACATTCTCATCGCGGCTGAGATCCTTCAGGCTGCAGAGGATGGAAATGATGCTGTCCTGAGTGACGCGATAGCACGATGGTATGCCAATGCCGACGATATCGCGGAATTCCTCAATGCCGCAAATCCCAAGAATTGGCCGCTCGAAGAAATGAGGTCTATGCTGAGAGCCCATCTGGATCTAACTCTCGAGGAAGCTGTAACCTACTTGAATGGCAACTATGAGGCATCCGTCGCCGCTTACGATCAGGTCCATCTTCAAGCACTCGAAATGGCCGACATGCTCAGCGACGGCATCATCAAGCAATTCCCGCACAAATTCAATTGATTCAACGAATTCGGAATGTCCCGCAGATATCTCATTGAAATCTGCGGGACAGGCTGTCATTTCAATCTATTCGCAAAATTGGAATGATTTTCTACAATGTCGGCAGTAAATACTCGTACGCGCTCAGAGCGGCTTTTGCACCGTCGCCGACTGCGATCAGGACCTGTTCGGTCACGTTGTTCGTCACATCCCCGGCTGCGAAAATGCCTGGCACACTCGTCCGGTTGGCGCTATCCACGATAATACGGCCGCGCTCATCCAGCTCGACTAGATCCCTGACAAAATCTGAGTTCGGCGCCAGCGCTTTCTCGACGAACATGCCGTCCGCTTCATAGTCGACCAGCGTGCCTCTGGGATCTCTCAGGCGAAGTTTACGTGCATATTCATCCCCCTGTACTTCGACGATGTCATGGTCTCTTAGAATGGTGACATTTTCCGCGGCCCGTAGCTTATGACCCACAGGTGTTTCCAACGCACTTTCATCATTGCAGATGAGATAGACCTGCTTCGCGACTGTCGAGAGTTCAGCAGCGGAACGCAAAGCCAGCTCCTCATCACCCACCACAATCGTCGTTTTCTCGATGAAGAGAGGCGCGTAGCTGAGCGCCGAATAGCACAATCCCTTCATCGTGAATTCTTTCTCGCCTGGTACACCCATGCGGACCTGCCGCGCGCCGGTCGCGATGATGATCGCTTTGGCTTCCAGTTCTGCGCCGCCCTTCGTGGTGACGCCAAAACTGCCATTCTTTTGGCTGATGTTTTTGACCGCTTCGATGTGACGTGCAAAGTCGAGATATTCCAGTTCGCTGCGGAACTTATTGACGATCTCGAGGCCGCGGATGACCTGGTAATCCTGCACCCAGGGCAGTGCCAGCCGGTAATTGGTCTTCCCGCCCAGGTCTTTAGTCAGGAGAAGAAGATTCAGGCGCTTGCGGATGGCGTAGACCGCCGCAGTGAGCCCGGCGGGACCCCCGCCGATGATAATCAGATCGTACATAAGGGTTTCCTTTCCCTATCAATAGGCAGACTGAATCGTTTCCAGATCGACCGGATGATCACCGTCTTCGTCCGGCGGCTCGGGAATGAAGTTCTCTTCCATCATCATCTTGGTCAGGCTGCGCGAGCGCGTGATGATGCGCATGGCGTTCTCAAATTCTGCCTCATAGGTGGTCAGGATGCGCGCCAGCCCCTGTTCCTGGGCTTTCATGGCGACTGCGGCGGCTTCGCGCGGGAAGACCTCCCAGTCATCCATATTGGGCAGGATATGTTCCTCGTCGAGCTTGTCGCCAACATGCTCTGCGAGGGCCTGGGCCGCGGCAAAGCACATCTGATCGGTGATGGTGCGGGCGCGCACATCCAGCGTGCCTCTAAAAATTCCGGGGAAGCCGAGCGAATTGTTCACCTGGTTCGGGAAGTCCGAGCGGCCCGTGGCGACCACAGCTGCACCCGCCTCTCTCGCCTCCCAGGGCCAGATCTCGGGAACGGGATTGGCGCAGGCGAAGACGATCGCGTCCTTTGCCATGCCCTTGACCCATTCGGGAAGGATCACACCGGGCCCGGACTTGGAAAGCCCGATCACCACGTCCATATCCTTCATCGCCTCCGGGATATTCCCTTCGCGTCCCTCTGCATTCGTGATCTGGCAAAGCTTCCATTTATCCTTGAACTCTGCCTTGCGCATCTCGAGATCCTTGCGATGCTTGCCAAGGATTCCCTTGGTATCCACCATCAGGCATTTGGCCGGGTCGGCGCCCCAGCCGAAGATCAACCGCGAGCAGGCAACGTTCGAAGCGCCCGAGCCGATGAAGGCGATTTTCACTTCGCTCATCTTCTTGCCAACGACCTTCAACGCGTTGATCAGGCCTGCCAGCGTGACTGTTGCCGTGCCCTGCTGGTCATCATGCCAGACCGGGATCTCCGCTTTCTCGCGCAGGGTATCCAGGATGTAGAAGCACTTTGGCTGGGCGAGATCTTCCAGGTTGACGCCTCCGAAGCCGGGCTGGAGCATCAATACGGTATTGATGATCGCATCCGGGTCTTTGGTGTCGAGCATGATCGGAATCCCGTCTACACCGCCCAGGTACTTGTACAGCAGGGCCTTGCCTTCCATGACGGGCAAGCCTGCCTTAGGGCCGATATCCCCGAGGCCCAGCACTCTTGTTCCATCGCTGACCACGATGACCGTGTTCCACTTATTGGTGTATTCATAGACCAGTTCCGGGTTTGCTTCGATTGCCCTGCAGGGCGCTGCCACACCAGGGGTATACCAGATCGCGAAATCGTCGAAGCTGTGCACTGTGCATTTGAGTGTCGTTTCTATTTT
>DASTFG010000269.1:0-4971 GCA_035708785.1 Anaerolineales bacterium | reverse complement strand
CTCGATCGCTTCCTCCAGCTCAGGCTGTCCGATCGATTTCTTATTCCGTCGTGCAGCCAGGATGGCGCCTTCATTTACCAGGTTTTCGAGGTCAGCGCCGACAAAACCAGGTGTGCCGCGGGCCAGCGAACCCAGATCGACACTCGGTTCCAATGGCTTGCCCTTGACGTGAACTTTCAGGATAGCCTCGCGGCCTTTCATATCAGGCCGGTCCAGGGTCACGCGGCGGTCGAAGCGACCGGGCCGCAGCAGAGCCGGATCGAGAATATCCGGGCGGTTGGTTGCGGCAATGATGATGATGTTCGTGTCGGTATCGAAGCCGTCCATCTCGACGAGCATCTGGTTGAGGGTCTGCTCACGCTCATCGTGCGAACCGCCCAGGCCAGCACCGCGCTGGCGTCCTACTGCGTCGATCTCATCGACAAAGACGATACAGGGCGAGTGCCGCTTGGCTTGATCGAAGAGGTCACGGACGCGGCTGGCGCCGACACCCACGAACATTTCCACAAACTCAGAGCCTGAAATAGAAAAGAAGGGGACGCCCGCTTCACCCGAGACGGCCTTTGCCAGCAGGGTTTTTCCCGTCCCGGGAGGTCCCACCAGCAGGACACCCTTCGGGATGCGCGCGCCCAATTGAATGAATTTCTGCGGTTCCTTGAGAAATTCCACGACTTCGGCCAGTTCCTGCTTCGATTCCTCTACCCCCGCCACATCCTGGAAGGTAACCGTCGGATGCTCGCCGCTGAACATTCGGGCGCGAGATTTGCCAAACGACATGGCGGCATTGTTGCTGCCCTGCGCCTGGCGGAAGATAAACCAGAGGACACCTGCCATGAAGATGACAGGTAGAATGTAGAGCGCGCCGCTGAGGACTCCCGCCCACTGGGACGGCGGATCGACTTCGATCTTTACGTTGTTGGAAGAGAGCTGCTCTGCCGTTACACCCAGACCGAGCAGCTGCTCGACCAGGGTCGCCGTCGTTTCTTTATGGGATTCGCGCTCCTCACCGTTATTGTAAACAACACGAAGGGTGTCATCACTTTCTATGATGACGCGGGCTACGCTGCCCGCCTGAATATCTCGCGCAACCTCGTTGATCGAGAGCGATTCTTCAGCGCCAGATTCGCGCTGAAAGGCCATGACAACCATGGCAACCGCCGCCACGATCAGCAGCATGGTCACGATAAATGACTGATTTCTAGGATTCACTTTGCCTCCAGATGATAATTCCGCTGAAATTATACCAACATGCACAATGCACGAACAGCCCAATCGAAAATTTTATACATTTCTCTAATAAATCCCTTATTCAGAGACTCAACGTATGGATGCGAAACCTCGCCCCTCTCTTACACCAAAATCAATTCCACCGGGCAGTGGTCTGAGCCCTCGATTTCTTCGTGAATGACGATATCCTTTACCCGGGAGGCCAGGGGGCCCGAAACGAGAAAATAGTCCAGCCGCCAGCCGACGCCGCGCTCGCGGGCGGAAAAGCGGTATGTCCACCAGGTGTATTGGACGCGGCTGGGGTACAGGAGCCGGTACGCGTCCACAAAGCCATGGTCGAGGAATTTCTGCACCCACTCCCGCTCCTCCGGCATAAAACCGGAGGTGTTTATATTTTGTTTCGGGTTTTTCAGGTCAATGGGCATGTGAGCCGTATTGAAGTCCCCGGTCAGGATCAGGTTTTCACCCGTGGCATGGAATTTGTCGCAGATCGCCAGCAGGTGAGCATAAAAGTTCAATTTGTAGGCAACACGTTCCCGGCCGCGCTGACCACTCGGGAAGTAGATGTTAAAAAGACGGAAACCAGGATGGAGCGTGGAGATGAGGCGCCCCTCTCGATCAAACAAGGGTTCCTCCATTCCAAGCCGGAGCTCCAGGGATGGTTTGCGCAAAAAAGTCGCCACGCCACTGTAACCAAGCTGATCGGCAGGATTCCAAATCACGGTGTAACCCGGAAAATTCCGGAATTCTTCCTTGAGTTGCTCAGGACGGACCTTAATCTCCTGCAGGCAAAGTATGTCTGGCTGTTGTTCCCAGACCCAATCCAGGGCTTTCTTCCTCAACGCGGCCCGCAAACCATTGACATTCCATGTAATAATCTTCATGGGTTTTGGTTTATGGTAAACTACGTGAAGGTGAAAGAATCGATGAATGCAAATCTAAAATGCATTTTATGCGTGGAAGACGAACCCGAAATGATCGATCTAATGCGTCTCATCCTGGGACGCCGCGGTTTTGAAATAAAAGGTGCGGCTGGCGGTATCGAGGGGCTAAAGATGATCCGGGAGGAATTACCTGATCTAGTTTTGCTCGACCTGATGATGCCTGATATGGATGGTTGGGAAGTATACCAGCAAATGAAAGCGGATGAAAAAACCAGGAACATTCCGGTCATCGTGGTCACAGCCAAGGCGCAAAGCATCGACAAGGTGCTGGGGCTGCACATCGCGAAGGTCGATGATTATATCGCCAAACCCTTCAGCCCACAGGACCTGATGAGCAGCGTCGAAAAGGTGCTCCGATCCAGAGAATAGACGAGGCAACGCGGGCCGGACAGGATACCTCGTGATTGAATTGCTTCCATGCCAAAATCCATTTCAATCGAAAACAAAAGCCGGAGGATTGACGGGCCGCTGCATATCAGGTTTTGTGACTCCTTTTTCTGCCAGCTGCTCGGGCTGATGTTCCGCTCCCGTATCGCGCGGGAAGAAGGCCTCCTGCTCGTGGGGAGGCGCGACTCGCGCCTCGACTCTTCTATTCATATGCTATTCACTCCATTTGATCTGACCATTGTATGGATCAACTCCAAAATGAAAGTGGTGGATAAGGTTCTTGCCCGGCCGTGGCGCCCCGCCTACTTCTCAAAGCACCCGGCAAGATACGCGTTGGAGATCCATCCCGAACGCTGGGGAGACTTCGAAATCGGTGACACAGTACAGTTCAAAAATGCCTAAGCGTGTTGTCCTTGTTCTTCTTTTCATGCTGGCTTGTCCGGGCATGATCCGGCCCGTACTTGCTCAGGCAAGTGGGCCTGTATATATCGTCCAACCGGGTGATACCCTCTCCTTCATCGCATCCCGGTTCAATGTGACGGTCAATGATCTGATCGCTGCAAACGCCTCCATCGATCCCAACTTTCTTTCACAGGGACAGGAATTGGTCATCCCGGGGCTGGAGGGCATCAGCGGGGTACTCGAAACAGAGGTGATCGAATTTGGCGATACATTGCGCAGTTTGGGCCGGCGTACCCAGGTCTCCGATGCGCAACTCGAGCAGCTCAATCGCCTGGTCAGCCCGACGGAGCTTTACGTCGGCGTGAGCTTAATTGTTCCTGTGCAGGAAGGTCAGGAAATTCTAACCACACGCATGACTCCTTCCACAGGTGAATCCTTGCTCGAGCTCGCGATCAAACAGGGAAGCGATCCATGGACTCTGGTCTCGATCAATAAGCTGCAGGGCTCGTGGGATACGATCCCTGGAGATATCCTCTACTCCCCTACCGGAGGTGGCAGCGGAAATGCCTCCGGTCTGCCATCCGCTTTTCTTCGTGCGAGCATCGAACCGCTTCCCATGCTTCAAGGCAGCACCGAAGTGATCCGTGTACAAACGCGGGAGGGCGTTTCTGTATCCGGCATGCTTGTCGATAGGCCGCTCCACTTTTTTCAGGACAATGGTGAGCAGGTTGCCCTGCAGGGGATCCACGCGCTATTGGAACCAGGCGTATATCCTTTGAAGCTCGAGGCGACACTCCCAGACGGCGGCAGGCAATCTTTCGAACAGATGGTACTCGTCACTTCAGGCAATTACGGCGAGGAACCCCTTTACGTTCCACCCGAGACAATCGATCCGGTAGTATCGGGACCGGAAGATCAACACATCGTTTCGATTACCAGTCCGGTGACGTCTACGCGTTTCTGGAGCGGGATCTTTGCCTCGCCTGCTGTCTATCCCGATCAGTTCACCTCACGCTATGGCACGCGGCGCACCTATTTTGGCACCGGCACGGATCTGGTTGTCAACGGCTTTCACACCGGGCTGGATTTTGCGGGCGGGGAAGGACTGGAGATCTTCGCGCCCGCGCCGGGTAAAGTCATCTTCGCCGCCCCGCTTACGGTTCGAGGGAATGCAACCGTCATCGATCACGGATGGGGGGTCTACAGTGGGTTCTGGCATCAGTCCCAGATCCTGGTGAACGTCGGAGACATGGTCGAACAGGGACAGGTGATCGGGCTGGTGGGAGGCACGGGCCGGGTAACGGGCGCGCACCTGCACTGGGAGGTCTGGGTGAACGGCGTGCAGGTGGACCCGCTCCATTGGCTGAATCAGGCCTACCCGTAGCAGAGCGTTGCACTTCGTTCCTATTTATGCTACACTACGAAGTGCCTCATACATGACCAAACCAGAAATTTGAGTTGTCGGCGAATTTTGCGAGTCGTTCAGCCATTCTTGCAATGAGTGGAAAACAACTGGAGGCTGCCGTGTCAACCGCTTCGATTGTCAACTTCCTTAAGCAAGGTGACATTTTTTATCAATTTACGCCCACGCAATTGGAGCTGGTCGCCAATCTGTGTCAGGAGGCAACGTTTCAGAAGGATGATTTAATCTTCAGGGAAAACAGCAGCAGCAAGGAGCTGTATGTCATCGTGCAGGGGGAGGTGGACATTTTTGTGGATCCCTCCCTGGTGGGCACGCTGGACGCGAACAGCGAAAACAGGACGATTGCCACTCTGCGTCGTGGCCAATCGTTCGGCGAGGTGGCCCTGGTGGATGAAGGGCTGCGGTCTGCCTCGGCCTGTGCCGCGCAAAAGGATACCCGTTTATTGATCATCCCGCGCGATAAATTGATCATGCTCTGCGAGACCTATCCTCAGCTAGGCTACCGCCTCATGTATAACCTGGCCGCGGACCTGGCAATGAAGATCCGCAACACGGACTTGCGCATTCGCGAACAACTTCTGTACAGAC